>NZ_JAZZJS010000061.1:0-43308 GCF_056180635.1 Denitrobacterium sp.
GAGCATGCCGAACGCCTCGCGCAGCGCGATGCATCCGTCGTGAACGAGGCCATCGTGCGCAGCGTGGTGTTCAAGGCGAACGTCGTTGCCGCCGATGAGCAGGAGCGCAATGGCGCGCGCGAGTGCCTGAACTACGGTCATACGCTTGGGCATGCCATCGAGAAGCTCGCTGGGTATGGCGTGTACTCCCATGGCGCCGCCGTGGCCGAGGGCATGCGCTTCGCCATGCGCTTGGGCGTTGCCCTGGCTGGCGCTCCCATCGACCTCGTGCGCGAGCAGGACGCCCTGCTCGATAGCCTGGGTCTTCCGGCGCTCGACTTTTCCGCGTCGCCCAGCGACGTCATCGATGCCATGCGCGCCGACAAGAAGAACCGCGATGGGCAGATTCGCTTCGTCATTCCCAGCGATGTGGGCGCATGGGATGTCCGTGCAGTCGACGAGGGCGTTCTGAGCGAGCACCTTGACGCTTGGGCGCGCTCGAAATAGGCTTTCAGCCAGTATCCAATCGAAAACCAGATAGGGGATGAGCTCCGTGAAGAACGATTCTTCTGCGAGCGATTTGCGTCTTGCGCGCGTGCGCGAAAAGATGGCGCACGAGGGCGTCGAGGCGCTGTACGTGCGCGATACGAGCAATATCGCTTGGCTCACGGCCTTCGATGACGTGTTCGATGACGAGCGCGCGCATGCTATTCTCGTTACGCCCTCGACGTGCGTGCTCCATACCGACTCTCGCTATTCAGCTGCCTGCCGTGCCGCTGCGGCGGGCTCCCAGATTTCCATCGACGATTCCCGCGCGACGCATGCCTCCTGGCTTGCACGCGTATGCCCTGACGCGGCCGAAATCGCGATTGAGGATGACATGCCCCTGCGCGAGTTCCGCTCGCTCGAGCAGGCATGGGGCGAACAGGCTCCCGCGTTGCGCGAGACTGCGGGCTTTGGCGTGTCCCTGCGTGCCGTGAAGGACCGCTTCGAAGTCGAGCGCCTTATCGCCGCGCAGGCCATTACCGATGCGGCCTTCAAGCATATCGTGTCGTTCATGAAGCCCGGCATGACCGAGCGCGAAGTCCAGATCGAGCTCGAGGATTACATGACGCGTCATGGCGCGCGTGGCCTCGCATTCTCCTCGATCGTTGCGACGGGAGCCAACGGTGCATGCCCGCATGCCATCCCCGGCTCCACGCGCTTGGAAGCGGGGCAGTGCGTGGTGATGGATTTCGGCGCGCGTGCCTTTGGCTATTGCAGCGACATGACGCGCACGGTGTTCCTGGGCGAGCCCAGCGAGCGCCTGGCGCATGCCTATGGCGTGCTGCGCAGCGCGAACGAGCAGGTGGAGGCGATGCTGCGCCCTGGCGTTACGGGCCGCGAAGCGCATGAGCTCGCGGAAGAGGTGCTCGCCCAGGGCGGGTATGCTGGCGCGATGGGGCATGGCCTGGGTCATGGCGTGGGCATCGACATCCACGAGCAGCCCGTTCTAAGCCCCAGGAACGAGCGCCCCCTGGAAGAGGGCAACGTCGTCACCGTCGAACCCGGCATCTACATCGAAGGTGAATTCGGCATGCGCCTGGAAGACTTCGGCATCGTCACACGTGATGGTTTCAGGGTGTTTACGCAATCCACGCACGATTCGGTTATAATCTAGCGGTTATCTTTGCAAAGAAGACAAGAAGGGTAATCCGATATGGCAATCTCCACCGCAGACTTCAAGAATGGCATCTGCATCGAATACAACTACAAGCTCTGGACCATCGCCGAATTCCAGCATGTGAAGCCCGGCAAGGGCGGTGCTTTCGTGCGCACGAAGCTGCGCGATATCCGCACCGGTCGCGTGGTCGAGTACACGTTCAACAGCGGCACCAAGTTCGATAGCGTCCGCCTGGAAGAGCGCAAGATGCAGTACCTCTACAACGACGGTGCCGATTACTACTTCATGGATCCCGTCTCCTACGAGCAGATGAGCATCCCCGCCGACGTCATCGGCGACAACGCCAAGTGGCTCAAGGAAAACGACGAAGTCACGCTGCAGTACGCCGGTGAAGAGCTCATCAGCATCACCCCGCAGATGTTCGTCGAGCTGGAAATCACCGAAACCGACCCCGGCTTCAAGGGCGACACGGTTCAGGGTGGCACGAAGCCCGCTACGCTCGAAACCGGTGCCGTGGTGAACGTTCCCATGTACATCAACGTGGGCGAGGTCGTGCAGATCGACACGCGCGACGGTCGCTTCGTTAAGCGCGTTTAACCTAGTGAACGCATAGAAATTTGCGGCGGGCGGTTCCCAGGCGGGGCCGTCCGCCGTTTTATTTGGGCAAACCCTCTTGTCACTACAGTTGAATAGAGTGAAAATACTTAGATAGCCTAACGAGAGGAATCACCGTGAAAAAGATTTGGGAAACATGGAATTCGTGGAGCCTCATCCTGCGTATCGTGTGCGGTCTTGTCGTCGGCACCGTACTCGCGCTGGTTATCCCGAATTCAGAATGGATCGCGCTGCTGGGCACGTTGTTCGTGTCGGCTCTGAAGGCTATCGCCCCCATTCTCGTCTTCTTCCTGATTATCAGCGCCCTGTGCAATGCCGCTCGCGTGGGTGCCATGAAGCGCATCGTCGTGCTCTACCTGGTTAGCACGTTCGTTGCGGGCGTCGTCGCCGTTCTGGCCACGTTCATCTTTCCGCTGCACGTCACGCTCGAAGGGGTGGAAGCTGCCACGAAAACGGCTCCGTCCGGCGTGGGCGAGGTTCTCTCCAACCTGCTCGTCAGCGTTGTCTCGAACCCCGTTGGCTCTCTTACCGAAGCCAACTACCTAGGCATCCTGTGCTGGGCCGTGCTCATCGGCGTAGCACTGCGCGCCGCAAGCGATGGCACCAAGCGCCTCTTCTTCGACATCGCCGAAGCCGTTCAGCGCGTCGTGCGCATCATCATCTCGTTTGCCCCGTTCGGCGTTCTTGGTCTCGTGTACGATGCCGTGTCCACCAGCGGTCTCGACATCTTCACCGAATACGGCACGCTTCTGCTCGTGCTCGTGGGCTGCATGTTCTTCATCGCCTTCGTCACGAACCCGCTCATGGTATGGGCGAATATCCGCAGGAATCCGTATCCGCTCGTGCTTCGTTGCCTGCGCGACTCCGCCATCACGGCGTTCTTCACGCGCAGCTCCGCGGCCAACATCCCCGTGAACATGGAGCTCTGCCGCAAGCTGGGTCTCGACCCCGATAACTACTCCGTGTCCATTCCGCTGGGCGCCACCATCAACATGGCGGGCGCTTGCGTCACCATCACCGTCATGGCCATGGCCGCCGCTCAGACCATGGGCGTTCAGGTCGATTTCCTCACGGCCGTCATCCTGTGCGTTCTCGCAGCCGTTTCCGCATGTGGCGCTTCCGGCGTTGCCGGCGGCAGCCTGCTGCTCATTCCCGTGGCCTGCTCGCTGCTGGGCATCGGCGGCGACATCGCCATGCAGATGGTGGGCATCGGCTTCATCATCGGCGTGGTGCAGGATTCCTGCGAAACCGCTCTGAATTCCTCGTCCGACGCACTGTTCACGGCCACGGCCGAATACGTGCAGTGGAACAAGGATGGCAAGAAGTACTTCCCCGGAAAGGACGCCGAAGAGGTGAAGGCAGCGCTATAGCCTCGGTCCCGCTCGAACTGCCAAACGGGTTGGGGCGCAGGCTTCCAACCCGTTTTTCGTATGCGGTTCCCGGCGAGCAGATACTCGCCGCCCTTTTTGTGTACCTTGTCCATGAAATTACCCGCGTAAGAGCTTGTAGCTGCGCGTCTATTTATAATGTTGAGTTCGAAACCTAGGAGGTTTGCACATATGCCCAAGCTTCAGATCATGGATACCACCATACGCGATGGTCAGCAGAGCCTGTGGGCAACGCGCATGCCCGTTGGCGACATGCTCCCCATTCTCCCGAAGATGGACGAAGTGGGGTACTGGGCCATCGAGGCGTGGGGCGGCGCCACATTCGATTCGTGCCTGCGCTTTCTCGACGAAGACCCGTGGGAGCGCCTGCGTTCCATCAAGGCGAAAACGCCCAACACACGTCTGTCCATGCTCTCCCGTGGCCAGAATCTCGTTGGCTACAAGCACTACTCGCGCGAAGTCTGCATGCGCTTCATCGCTGCAGCCAAGCGCAACGGCATCGATATCTTCCGCGTGTTCGACGCTCTGAACGACATCCGCAACGTCGTCGACAACGCCGACGCCATCAAGGCGTGCGGCGGTCACTTCGAGGGTGCCATCAGCTACACCATGAGCCCCGTTCACACGCTCGATAGCTACCTGGAATACGCTCAGCAGCTGAAGGATTTGGGCGCCGATTCCATCGCCATCAAAGACATGGCCGGCATGCTCACCCCGTACCGCACGGAGCGCATGGTGCGCGCGCTCAATGCCGAAATCGGCCTGCCCGTGCACGTGCACTGCCACTACGTTGGCGGTATGGCTCCTGCCAACTACATCAAGGCCGCCGAAGCCGGCGCTGCCATCGTCGACACCGCAACCGCGCCTCTTGCCTTCGGCAACAGCCAGCCCGCGGTGGAAATGATTGCCGCCGCCATGCAGGAAAGCCGCTACGATACCGGCTTCAACCTCGATCTGCTGTTCGAAATCGCCGAATACTGGGAGCAGGTGCGCGAGCGCAGCCACTACAAGCGCGGCGTTTCCAGCCTCATTCACATGAAGGTGTACAGCCATCAGGTGCCCGGCGGCATGATGAGCAACCTCGTCTCCCAGCTGAAGACGCAGAACGCGCTCGATCGCCTGCCCGACGTGATGGAGGAAATCCCCAAGGTTCGCGCCGAAGTCGGCTATCCGCCGCTCGTAACGCCCATGAGCCAGATCGTTGGCACGCAGGCCGTGTTCAACGTGCTCACCGGCAAGCGCTGGGGCATCGTTTCCAAGGAAATGAAGGATTACATCTGCGGCTACTACGGCAAGGCTCCGGGCCCCATGGACCCGAACATCGTGAAGAAGGTCGTGGGCGCTGCCGAGCGTCTCGATCCCAGCGTTGCGCCCGGTTCCCTGGTAACCACCACGTTCGCCGAGCTCGAAGAGGAAATCGGCGATTTGGCGCAGAGCGAAGAAGACGTGCTCATGTACGCCATGTTCCCGAACGAGGCGCGTACGTACCTTAGCAAGCATCGTACATCGAAGTCGGTCGAATTCCTGATGGAAGAGGAGTCGAGCGAAACCAAGGAGGAAGATTACGTGGATATCAATCAGATTCGCGAGCTGGTTCGCGTCGCAGAGGAAAGCGGCGTAGGCGAAATCATCGTGGAAGAAGAGGGCGCTCGCATCGCCGTCCGCATGCCCGGTGTTATGCAGGCTGCTCCCGCTCAGGCCGTTGCCGCTGCTCCCGCGCCTGTTGCAGCTCCTGCGGCTCCCGCAGCTGCCCCCGCGGCTCCCGCCCAGGCAGCCGAGTCCAGCCGCCCCGCTTCCTGGATTCCCGTCACGGCTCCCATGGTGGGCACGTTCTACGTGGCTCCCGCGCCCGATCAGCCGCCGTTCGTCACCGTTGGCGATGAAGTTGCCGCCAACCAGACGCTCTGCATCATCGAGGCCATGAAGCTCATGAACGAAATCGGCGCCGAGCAGATGGGCACCATCCGCGAGGTCTGCCTTGAAGACGCCACGCCCGTCGAGTTCGGCACGGTGCTCTTCTACATCGAGCCCCACAATGCAAACGACGCTACCGGTCCGGAGAACGCATAATGTTCGATAAAATCCTTATCGCCAATCGCGGGGAAGTGGCGCTGCGCGTCATGCGCGCTTGCCGCGAGCTGGGCGTCAAAACGGTTGCGGTGTACTCCACTGAAGACAAAGACACGCTTCCCGTTCGCTATGCCGACGAAGCCGTGTGCATCGGCCCTGCTCCTGCGAACAAGAGCTACCTGGTGATGGCCAACGTTATCGCCGCCGCGAAGAACACCGGCGCGCAGGCCATCCATCCGGGCTACGGCTTCCTGTCCGAGAACGCCGATTTCGCCCGCGCCTGCGCCGATAACGACATCGTGTGGATCGGCCCGTCCCCCGAGTGCATCGAGAGCATGGGCAACAAGTCGGTTGCGCGCGATACCATGAAGCGCTGCGGCGTCCCCACCGTTCCCGGTAGCGATGGCACCGTGGAATCGGTCGAGGAAGCTCGCGCCTTTGCCGAGCGCGTGGGTTATCCCGTGCTCATCAAGGCCAGCGCTGGTGGCGGTGGCAAGGGCATGCGCGAAGTGCACAAGGCGGAAGAGCTGGAAAGCCAGTTCCTCGCCGCGAAGTCGGAAGCCAAGGCCGCCTTCGCCAACGACGACGTGTACCTGGAAAAGCTCGTTCTTCGTCCGCGCCACGTGGAAATCCAGATTCTCGCCGACGACTTCGGCAACCGCGTTGCCCTGTGCGAGCGCGACTGCTCGATTCAGCGTCGTCATCAGAAGCTCCTGGAGGAAGCCCCCAGTCCTGCGCTCGACGCCGAAACGCGTCGCGCCATGGGCGTTGCGGCAATCAAGGCCGTTCGCGCGGTCGATTACCGCTCCGCGGGCACCATCGAGTTCCTGCTCGACCAAGACGGCAAGTTCTATTTCATGGAAATGAACACGCGCGTTCAGGTAGAGCATCCCGTAACCGAGCAGATCACGGGCACCGACATCATCAAGGAGCAGATTCGCATTGCGGCTGGCGAGCCCATGACCTGCGCCGAGCGCGCCCCGTTCACGCCGTACGGCCATGCAATCGAATTCCGCATCAATGCGGAAGACCCCGAGCATGATTTTCGCCCTAGCCCCGGCACCATCACGAAGTTCACGCTTCCGGCTGGTCCGGGCGTGCGCGTGGAAAGCTACCTCGAGCAGGGTTCCCGCATCAGCCCGTACTACGATTCCCTTATCGCCAAGCTCATCGTGTGGGGCTCCACGCGTGCCGAGGCAATCGCCCGCGGCAAGCGCGCTCTCGATGAGTTCAAGATCGAGGGTGTCAATACCACGATTTCCTTCCATCAGGCGGTACTCGACGTGCCCGCGTTCGTGGAAGGAAACGCCTATACCGATTTCATTGAAACCGAGATGGGAGATTAAAGCATGTCAGATTTGAATATTGAAGGCATGGCTCTCGCCGAAGGCGTTGTTGAAACCATCATCGCCATCGCGCTGAAGGATGTAGAAGGCGTTGCCAGCGTTGGCGCTCCTTCCACCACCAGCGGCCTGCTTTCCGCTATTCAGCAGAAGCCCAGCACCCAGGGCATTCAGGTGGAGCCCACCGAATCGGGCTCCATTTCCGTGAGCGTTCGCGTCGAGGTGTTCTTCGGTCAGGTCCTGCCCGAAATCGCCGGTCGCATCCGCACGGCCGTTGCCGATGCCGTGAACACTCAGGTGGGTATTACTGTGTCAAACGTCGATGTCTTCATCGACGGCATTCGTTTCGAATAGTTGTGGTTGTATAGCATGAACAAACGTCATGAACGTATTCTGTCCCGTCGCATGGCGGTGCAGGTTCTGTATCAAAGCGAGATTACGGGCGTTCCCGCATGGGAAATCGCCGACAGGGGAGACGCCCTTCCCGAAGGCGGCACGCTGCCTCCGTACGCGATCGAGCTGCTGCGCGGCGTGGCTGCGCATCACGTGCGCATCGACAAGCTTCTCGACGAGGCTTCCGCGAACTGGTCCCTCGAGCGCATGCCGCTCGTCGACCGTTCCATCATGCGCATGGCCGTCTTCGAGATGCTCCATGAAACCGATGTGCCCGTTTCCGTGTGCATCAACGAAGCCGTGGAGCTCGCCAAGGAATTTGGCGGCGAAGACGATTCCTCGCGCTTCGTGAACGGCGTTCTGGGCCGCATCGCTCGCGATCAGGGCCTGGGCGAAGTTCCCGAGGTCGAGGAAGACCTCTCGCTTCATCGCTCCGATATCCCCGAAGGCGATATCGCCGCTGCCCCCAGCGACTCCGCCAGCGAACAGTAAGGTCTGTAGCGCATGGCCGAAATCGAACAGACATCGTTCGAGAGCATCAATACTCGTTTGAAGGAAATCCAGGCGGCTGTCGAAGATACCGACATGCCCCTGGATGATGCCCTTTCTCTTTTCGAGGAAGCGGTTCAGCTTGGCATGCAGGCCTCTTCGCTTTTGGAAGAGGGTATAGCCCAGGGCGCTGCGCTTGATACCGACGAGGTTGGCGCGTCCCATATCGAAGAGTTCGCGCCGGGCGAAAGTGCGCGTTCGCTCTAATCCGTAACCTTGCCCTTGCTGGTAAAGCGGGGGTGCGCATGGTACGGTACAGGGAAACGTTGAATGGAAGGGGAAGCGTGGAAGACAAGCATCGAATTATCGATATGATTGCCAATCCTAGCGATATTAAGCTGCTTTCTGAACCAGAGCTCTCCATCCTCTGCAAGGAAATCCGCGAGGAGATTGTCTCCGTCACCTCTACCAATGGCGGCCACCTTGCTTCCAGTCTGGGCGCGGTCGAAATCATCGTCGCGCTTCATTCTCTTCTGAACTGCCCCGAAGACCGCATCGTCTTCGACGTGGGGCACCAGGCATACGCCCATAAGCTCCTTACGGGCCGCCTTTCCAGGTTCAATACGCTCCGCCAGATCGATGGCATCACTGGGTTCCCGAATCCTCTTGAAAGCGAATATGACGTGCACCCTTCGGGTCACGCGTCCGATAGCCTTTCGGTTGCCATGGGCCTCGCGTACGCTTCCAAGCTCAATGGCGATTCCCGCAAGATCGTCACCGTCATCGGCGACGCATCGCTGGCTGGTGGTATGGCCTTCGAGGCCTTGAATCACATCGGCCAGGAACAGCTTCCCATGGTCATCGTGCTCAACGACAATGGCATGTCGATTTCGCGTCCGGTTGGCGCGCTCGTGCGTCACTTCGGCTACCTGCGTGCTTCCGCGCGCTACCGCCAAACGCGCGATGCCGTGCAGGGCGCCATGGAAGATGGCGGCAACGTCACGCAGGGCATGCTCAATCTTGGGCGCAACATGAAGGACTCCGTAAAGCACCTGGTTATTCCCAAGGCCATGCTTTTCGAGCAGCTCGGCATCACGTGCACGCCGCCCGTGAACGGCCACGACCTGCATCAGCTGCGCGATATGTTCAACGTCGCATTGCAAAGCAACGGCCCCGTGCTCGTGCACGTGGTTACCAAGAAGGGCATCGGCTATGCGCCCGCACGCCAGAACCCCGAGCTGTTCCATGGCGTGGGCCCCTACGATATCGCCACGGGCAAGGTTCATAAGAAGCCGAATGCCAATCCGAAATACACGAGCGTCTTCGGAAGCGCGCTGATAAACGAAGCGCGCGAAAACGGCGACATCATCGCCATCACCGCGGCCATGAAGGACGGCACGGGCCTCGACTCATTCTCGAAGGAGTTCCCCGATCGCTTCATCGATACGGGCATTACCGAAGAGCATGCCGTGGGCCTGGCAAGCGGTCTTGCGGCTTCGGGCAAGGTGCCCGTCGTGGCTATCTACTCCACGTTCCTGCAGCGTGCCCTCGACCAGGTCATCATTGACAATGCGCTCGCGAATCGCCATGTGGTGTTTGCGCTCGACCGCGCGGGCCTTGTGGGAAACGATGGCCCTACGCATAACGGCGTGTTCGATATGGCATACATGCGCATGGTTCCCAATATGCGCGTTTTGGCCCCCTCGAACGAGGCCGAGCTCGTGAACGCCCTGCATACGGCCATCGAACTCGATGGCCCCGTGTCGCTTCGCTATCCGCGCGGCGAGGCAGAAGGCGTGCCGCTGCCCACCGCCCCCGAGTCGTGGCCCGTGGGGAAGAGCGTCGTCGTGCGCGAGGGGTCTGATGCTGCGATTCTGGCGTTCGGCCATATGGTGAAGTACGCGCAGGAAGCGGCCAGCCAGCTTGCAGAAGAAGGCATTTCCGTGCGCGTCGTTGATATGCGCTGGGTGAAGCCCGTCGATGACGATGCCGTTCGCGAAGCTGCAGCCACCGGATTCGTGCTCACTGTCGAAGAGGGTACGGTTTGCGGGGGTGCGGGTTCCGCCGTGCTCGAATCGCTTGCGCGCCAGGGCATCGCCGTTCCCGTGCGCGTTATGGGCCTGCCCGACGAATTCATCGAGCAGGGTCCCGTCGATGTGCTATTCGGTCGCCTGGGCGTCGACGCCGCTGGCATCGCTGCTGCCATCAAAGCCCAGCTCGGAAGGTAGCTCTTCTTCGCTCGCGCCTTCATGCGCGCATTCGTCTTCCGCTTTTGCGCCATCAATGGAAATGTCTTCCGGTTCGAGCTCGAAGGCTTCGACGCTGTTGTATACCGGCGCTTCCGGTTCGGGCGCTTCCATGTCGAGCGTCTGGGCGATGGCCTCGTTCATGGCCTGGCTGCTTTTCAGGATGGGGTGCAGGTAGCGGGCGCGATGGCGCGTCGATTTCCCGAATTGGATTGCATGCACGGGGCAACGCTGCAGGCATGCGAGGCACTGCGTGCAGTTTCCCTCGAGCCATACCGGATAGCCGTTGTCGAGGCGGATGGTGTTGGTGGGGCACATTTCGACGCAGGTGCCGCAGTGCAAGCATACGTTAGGGTCGACGGTGAATTTCTCGACCGAGAAGCGCTTGCCCTCTTTTCCCGTAACCGCCGAAAAGGCCGTGCCAATGGGGTTGCGCGTCTCGAAATGCCCGAACTTCATCGAGCTTACGTCGCGGGCGATCGAGCGTGCGCGGTTATGCGCTTCCTCCTGCTTGCGCGCTTGCGCCGCACGCGAACCGGGGCCCGTGAGGTAGGTGCAGCTGCTTACCGTGGCAATGGAGTACGATGCGTCGAGCCTGATGTTCTGGTGCTTGCGAAGGCCCTGCTCGAAGTGCTTTGCCGTGGAGCCCGGGATGGCGGCGCAGGTGAAGACGCAGTAGCAATAGCCTGGCACGAAGGGGTTGCCGTTCGGCGTGATGAAGCGCACGTTGCGCAGGAACTCGTCGACGATGCGCGGCGTGGTGAACAGGTACACGGGGAAGACGAAACCCAGGGGTTCGCCCTGCTCCACTTCGAATCCGTAGGCTTCTTCCTTGGTGGCGCGCCCGATGCTGGCAATGCGGTCGTTCGTTGCCTCTGCGATGGTGTAGGCGGCGTCGAGGGAGTTTCCGGTTGCGGTGAAGTAGAAAATCATGGCGTTCCTGGTCTGCCGGGGTGAAAGCCGCATCAAGGGCGCAGTGGCCCCTTGCTTGCCCCTTCCCACCCCAAACTTCGGTTGGCGTAATTACAAAGCAGTATTATACGATAAGAAATATGGTACACTTGTTCGTGTTTTTGCAACCCCGTCGAAAGCGTAAGGCATGATTGACGAACTGCATGTGAAGAACGTTGCCCTCATCCGCGAAGCCACGCTCGCTCCCGCGCGCGGCCTCACGGCCGTTACGGGCGAAACGGGTGCTGGTAAAACGGCACTCCTTTCGGCTTTGAAACTCCTGGTGGGCGAACGCGCCGACGCGCATATGGTGCGCGAAGGAGCCAGCTCTCTCACCGTCGAGGGTCGTTTCTTCCATTCCAGCGAAACCGATTCCGAGGGAACGGTGGTCTGCCGCACGCTTTCGTCCGATGGGCGCAGCAGGGTGCATGTCGATGGCTCCATTTCCGGCGTGCAGCAGCTTGCGCGCACGGTTGGCGCCACCGTCGATTTGTGCGGTCAGCACGAGCATCAGCGCCTGCGCGCCTCTTCGAACCATATCGCCATGCTCGACGCGTGGATGGGCGAGTCCCTGGCGGAACCCATGGCCGCATATGCCGTTGCCTGGAAGGAAACGCGGGAAGCCATCGCGGCCCTGGAAGCCGTGCGCAAGGCGGGGCAGATGAGCAACGAGGAAGTCGACCAAGCGCGCTACATCGTCTCGCGCATTGCCGAGGTCGACCCCCAGCCGGGCGAGTACGAAGAGCTCGCCAGCCTCGTTCCCCGCGCGGAAAATGCCGAGCTCCTCATGCAGTCCGTTTCCGCAGCCTATGAAGCCCTCTCGGGCGATGGTGGGGCCCTCGACGCCCTTTCCCAGGCGGCGGGTCTGCTCGAGCGCGTTGCCGGCGTCGATGAAGCGCTGGGCGCGTTGGCTTCCAGCCTGCGCGAAAGTAGCTATGTCATAGAAGACGTGTCCCGCGACACGCGCGCATACCGCGACGATCTTGAATATTCTCCCAGCGACCTTGCCTCGCTGCAGGAGCGCCTAGGCGAGCTGCAGGGGCTCATGCGCACGTGGGGTCCGGGTATGGAACAGGTCTTCGCGGCGCGTGATGCGGCTCAGGAATCGCTTCTCGCCGTCGATTCGCTCGAGGCGCGTCTTAAGAGCGCACAGGCTCAGGTCGACGCCGCGGAAGAGCGACTTGCCCAAGCGGCCAACGTCCTGCACGAAGCGCGTGCTGCGGCGGCTCCCCAGTTTGCGGAAGCGGTAACGGCTCAGATGTCCCGCCTGGAAATGGGCGGTGCCTCACTCGTGTGCAGCGTCTCGCTGCAGGAACGCGATGGCTGGACGTCGCGGGGTGCCGATGATGTCGAGTTCCTCTTCAAGCCTGGCTCGCATATGAGCGCCCGCCCTCTGGGCAAAATTGCCTCGGGCGGCGAAACGAGTCGCGTCATGCTCGCCATCAAGGTGGTCATGGGTTCGCGCGACGACGTGGAAACGCTCGTGTTCGACGAGGTAGACGCTGGGGTTGGCGGCGGCGCCGCCCGCGCGCTGGCCGAGGTCCTGGCCGATCTTGCGAAAACGCATCAGGTCATCGTCGTCACGCATCTGCCTCAGGTTGCCGTTGTGGCATCCACGCATTACGTGGTGCGCAAAACCGCGGGCGAGGTGCCTTCTACGGAATTGCATGAAGTTCGCGACGACGATCGCGTAAGCGAAATCGCGCGCATGCTTTCGGGCGATACGGGCAGTACCAGCTTGGCGCATGCGCGTGAAATGCTCGAAGAGCGCGCGTAGGGCGTTTGCTAGAACGTCTGCGGCATTGCCAGGAATCGCATGTCATTGCCGCAGATCGTGCAGGCAATGCGTTCCTGCTGCATCAAATGCACCAGATGGGCAAGCGTTTCGCCCAGCGAAAAGTACTTTTGCTGCAACGACCAGTTGTCCCAGTTGCTGTGCTTCCATGCGCAGTTGCGCGCGATGTCAGCAAGTGTCGAATAGCCCGCGGCAACCAGTCCGTTTATTTCCTCGAGGCGCTGGGCATGATGGTCTTTCAGGAATGCCAGGCGTTCGTGCACGTGGCCGAAGGGTTCACCGTGTCCCGCCAGGGCTAGGTCGACATCGAGCGTATCCAGTTTATCGAGGCTGTGCAAGAATGCTCCCAAGTTGTCGTGCGAAGTGAGCCAGGTCGACACGGTGGGCGTGATGCGCTCGAGCACGGTGTCTCCCGCGATAAGCAGTCGCTCGTTGGGCTCGTAGAGGCAGATGTGCCAGTTGTCGTGCCCCGGCGTGCTTATCACGTGGAACGTGTAGCCTGCGGCTTCGAAGATGTCTCCGTCGTCGAGGAAGTGGAAGTTGGGGCGCTTGCGCAGGGGCAATAGCTCGCTCGTGAGCACGGTGCGCGATCCGTCGCGTCCGCCCGTGCGCCCGGCAAGACCTACTTTTTCGCCTACGACGCCTTCGAGCACCGGCTCGATGACCTCGGCCTCCATTGCCAGGTTGTCGCTTACTTCCTGGAAGGAATGCATGTTCGCGTGTACGGTCATGCCCGGTGTCCACAGGCGGTCGAGGCAGCCGGTGTGGTCGGGATGCGAGTGCGTGAGAATCACCTCGACGCTGCTCCAGGTGCGCCCCAGATGCTTCAGGGCGTTACCGAGCGTGCTTGCGCATTCCTCGTTGTCGAAGCCGACGTCGACGATGGTCGTCTTGTCGTCGCCGAGCATGAAGTACGAATTCAGGAACTTCAGCGGGTTGTCGGGCAGCGGAACCTGAACGCGCCAGATGCGTGGTCGTATTTCCTCGATGGGTTGCAGGTTCAAAGGGTGCCCTTCCGCGTGATTGCGCTGTTTGCCTGTATTGTACGCGTTGTTGTGCCATATGTAATGGCTGATAGTTGGCGTGTGGCGTTTTTTTTACGGCTGCTTTATCTCGCGTTCACGTTTGCTCCACCATTCGCGCGCGAGCACGAGCAGTTCGCTGCGGTCGTTCGCGATGGCTTCATCCATAACGGCTTCGAGCAGCATGTGAAGCGCCTCGCCTACGTGGGGGCCCTGCGGAATGCCCAAGGCGAGCATTTCCCTTCCGGAAACCGCCAGGGCGCCTACCGTGAATGGCTGCTTTTCGGAGAGGATGGTGTCTAGGCAATCTTCGATGAGCTTGGCGTGGCACACGCCCGTGCGATAATCCGGGGCGTGGGAAAGCGAATCTGCGCATTTCACGTCACAGAGCGCTCGCAGCAGGGCTGGGTCGCCGTCGAGCTTGCGCAGGAGGCGCTTGACGTATTTCGGTTCGGGGATGGTCATGCAGTCGTGGTATTTCACGAGCAGCGCGACGCGGTTGATGAATGCGGGGCTCATCTTCAGGCGTTTCATGGCTCGTTTTGCCAGCGGAATTCCCTCGTGCGCATGGCCGTAGAAATGCCCCACGCCCTCGCTATCGAGCGTGAATACGCCTGGCTTTCCGATGTCATGGAAGAGCGTGGCCCAGCGGTTGAGCGGTTCGGGCTTGGCATACTGCACGGCATGCGCGGTATGTTCCCACACGTCGAAGATGTGGTATTTCGTCTTCTGGTCGAATCCCCTCATAGGCAGGATTTCGGGGATGACGTGCCCGATGATGTCGACGTAGGAAATGAGCGCGTCTCTCACGTAGGCGCCGCATACCAGGCCGTCCATTTCGTGGGCTATTCGTTCTGCGGCGATGCGATCGAGGTTGGCAGCCTGCGCGAGCATGCTTTCCGCCGTTGCCCCTTCGATGGAAAAGCCCAGTTGGCTTGCGAAGCGCACACCTCGCAGGATGCGCAGGGCGTCTTCCGCGAAGCGACGTTCGGGGTCGCCGACTGCGCGTATCAGGCGCGCGTCGGCATCGGCGCGGCCGCCGAACGGGTCGAGCAGGCCGCGCGTGGGGTGCCATGCCATCGCGTTGATGGTGAAGTCGCGTCGTGCGAGGTCCTCCTCAATCGAGCGGGTGAACTGCACCGAATCGGGGTGGCGTCCGTCGGAATACGATCCGTCGATGCGGTACGTGGTGATTTCCAGGGGCGTGCCCTCGAGGATGGCGGTGATGGTGCCATGCGCGACACCCGTTTCCACGGTATGGAATCCGTTTCTTGCGAGCGTGGATTGCGTGGTTTGCCACAGCGCGTTGCAGGCGATATCGAAATCGTGCACGGGGCGCCCCAGAAGCGCGTCGCGCACGCAGCCGCCTACGAGCCACGCTTCCAGCCCGGCTTCCTCTAAAGCCTCGATGGCGCGTATGGCCCGTGCGGCGCCTTCATTGTTGTCGAACGTGATATCCATGCTTCTATTCTACTCTCCCTGGCAAGGTCGCTTTGCGCGATTGCGCAGGCGCTTCCCGCTTGGCGCACGCGTTTGGGCGCGTGGGGCGAACGGGCGGTCGCAATGCGATAAAATGCGGGGTGGCAAGTATTCGACAGGGTGCGATGATAGGGGCGAGCCCATGGAAGACCGCAAATCGTTTGCGCTGCTCATCGATTCCGATAACATTTCCGCGAAGTACATCCAGGCCATCATGAACGAGCTCACGAGCCGTCATGGCCAGGTTACGTATCGCCGCATCTATGGCGACTGGACGAGCAGCCAGATGGGGAAGTGGAAGGACGTGCTCGCGGAGTATTCGCTCACGCCCATGCAGCAGTTCGCGAACACCAAGGGCAAGAACGCCACCGATTCGTTTCTCATCATCGACGCGATGGATATCCTCTACGAAGGCAAGGTGCAGGGTTTCTGCATCGTGTCGAGCGACAGCGATTTCACGCGCCTCGCAAGCCGCTTGCGCGATGCGGGCATGACCGTCGTGGGCATGGGCGAGCAGAAAACGCCCCGTTCGTTCCGCAATGCCTGTACCGTGTTCACGGCGCTCGAGGTCATCAGCCAGGAAGGCGCCGATAGCGAATCTGGCAATTCCCCCGACGAGTCCCTCGAGGAAAACGGCGTGAGCCTGAAGGAGACGTCGTCGGCGATTGTCGACATCATCAACGAATACAGCGGCAAGGGCACGCAGATTTCCCTGGCCGAAATCGGCAGTCGTCTCGTGGACATCTACCCCGATTTCGACGTGCGCGCCTTCGGCTACAGCCAGCTTTCCAAGTTCCTCGAGAGCTTCCCCAACCTGCAGCTGGAGCGCAAGCACAACGTGGTGCTCGTGGCCCTGCGCGACGCCGACAGCCTGCGCGGCGAAGTGTCGTCGTTCATCGTCGACGAAGTGCGCAAGGGCAAGGCTGGTGGCGTGAGTCTCAGCAAGATCGGCGACATGGTGTACGAGGCATTTCCCGAGTTCAACGTGAAGGACTTCGGCTATTCGAAGCTGTCGAAGTTCGTGCGCGACGTCGATGGCGTCATAGTGAGCGTCGACGAGTCGGGTGCGCGCGTGTTTCCCGACTACGACTAGGCCGCAGGCGCATGAACGAGCCGACCGCGCGAGCGCTCGCGCAGCTCAACAACGAGTTCTATCGCAATAATGCCGAAACGTTCGCATCCACGCGTTATTCCGGCTGGCCTGGTTGGGTGTGCTTCTGCGACGAATTGGCCCTTCGCTGGGGGAGTGACGACGCTCGCCTAACGGGCGAGTTGCCCCTGCGCGTGCTCGACGTTGCGTGCGGAACGTTCCGGTTCGAGCGCTTTCTCTGCGATCGCTTCCCGCGGGCCGACATTCGCGTCATGGCATTGGATTCCTGCGTCGAGCTGGCAAACGACGAGGGGCTCGAAGGCGTCGATATCGCGTACCGCGAGGTCGATATCATCGAGTCGCTTTTGGCGAGCGACGGCGATGTTCTTTCGCGCCTTGGCGTGAGCGAGGCATCGTTCGACATCGTCGTTTGCTTCGGATTCTTCCATCATGTGCCCGGAGCTCTCTATCGTGCTCGTTTGCTGGGCGAGTTGCGGAAGGCAGTGGCGCTCCGCGGCGCACTCGCCATCTCGTTCTGGCGCTTCATGGATGACGAGAGCCTTGCCGCTCGTGCACATGCGGTGCATGACGTGGCGCGCCGGGAGCTGGGCTCACGTACGCCCGACATGGATTTCGATGCGTTCGAGCAAGGCGATTGGATTATCGGATGGCAGGGGCGCGAAGGCGCGTACCGGTACTGCCATAGCTTCGACGATGATGACATGCGCTCCCTGATGGATGGCGCCGCGCCCTGCGAGGGCGATGCGGTGGTGCGCTATCGAGCCGACGGGCGCACGGGGGCGCTGAACGAGTACGTTGCGCTTTACGCGTCGGGCGCCACGACGATGCAGTCGTAGCGGATGGCTTTCCCCGCAATGGAGTAGCTTGGCTTGCGGTCAGCGAGGTAGGGGCCCTTCAGCGGGCGCTTGATGACCACCTTGCGTGGGTGCGCGCTTAGCGCCGCCTGCAGGATCTCCTCCTGATTGTTGCAGGGTTGCTCCAGGTGATGCAGTAATTGGAACTTCTTCTTCACGGCTGCGCTCTTCGTGCGCTCCGGGAACATCGGATCGAGATACACCACGTTGGGCTGTAGCTCGCACGCCTTGAGCGCTTCGATGCTGTCTCCCTCGATGACGTGCAGGTTTTTCAGGGCTCGTGCGCATTTGGGTTGCTTCGATGCGCGGGCAATGGTGTCTTTCAGGAGCGCGGCGATAACGGGGTTCGCTTCGTAGGCGTATACCGTGAAGCCCGCGGCGGCGAGGAGCATGGAGTCTTCGCCCAGGCCGGCCGTGGCATCGATGGCGATGGGCGCGGTTGCCTTCTTCGTTTTCGCGGCTCGCACGAGCAGCTCGCGATGCACCTTGTCGGGGCGTAGGCGCCGTGCCACGTGCGTTACGTCGACGCTCAGGCTCATGCCGTCCACGGAAAGGGCCAGCCCGTCTTCGCCGAGCATCAGGACCATCTCGAAGGAAGTTGCGTCGGCGTTAGGCTCGACGTATGCCGCTCCGATGTGCTCCGCAAGCGCACGCCCCTCTTCCTCGAAGTGGGCGGATGCGGGATGCACGGCAAGGCGGTATGTGACTTCGCTCTTCATAGGGCAAGTGTAGCTTGTCGATGGGCGTTTTGGGGCGCATTCCGCAAATCCCGCGCATGGATGCCTTGCCGCGGAATGGGCGCTCAATAAAAGCCATGGTGTAAGTAACAATTGCCTTCCCGATGCGTGGGCAAATCCCCCGCATGCCGTATGCAGGCTACACTAGCACTATGCGCTTCGTGCACGGGAAGGGGGTAAGGTTTGCAGCATGCCGCTCATAGTGCGTCTGCGCGCTCGGCCCTTCCCCCATTGGGTCCTGGACTGCAGGTCGTGCGCATCGTCTTCGTCTTCGAAATCCTGTTCGTCTATGCGAATGCCGCCATTCTGAACCCGGCGGAGTTCGCCTACGACCTTTCGTTATTCCGCTCGGTATTCGGGGCCATTTCCTCGATGCTATCCATTTGGTACATCACGCGGCGCGCCGCATTCGGCAGGCCGTTTATCATCGTCACGACGCTCCTCACGTGCGTTCTCATGCTCATCGACAACTTGTATCTGGGCGCAGCCGAGGAAGTCGTGCGTGCCATTGGCGTTATTCCCATGCTCTCCATCGTGCTTGTGCAGATGCTCATCTACATCTCCGTTGTTTCGTACGTGGCGGCGTCGAGCAGGGTGGGGGCGACGCTCACGGTGCACCTGCGTAGCGTTACCGAGGTCGAGCGCTTCCTGAGCGCGTCCGTTCCCGTGCGCCATCGCATGAGGAAGTGGCCTTTCTGGCGCGACCTGGCCATCTACTTCGTAGCCTTCTCGTTCCTGGGGCATTGGGCGGAAATGCTCTTCTGCCAGCTCATTGTCGCAGGCGTGTTCATGGGCGAATACGATCCGAGCAATGCGATGCTCTGGCAGCAGTGGCTCTACCCGTTTTCCGCGGAGGGCATCGCCATCGCCTTGGTGGTCGTTGTTCTGCATCCGTTCAAGGAATGGCTTATGAAGCGCTTCGACAATCGCGTAGCCATCGCCTTGCCCATAAGCTTTCTGCTCATCGCCTTCGCATGCACGGCCATCGACTTCACGACGGGCATTACCGCGAACGCCGATTACCACTTGTGGGATTACCGCAACATGCCCTTCAATTTCATGGGGCAGATCTGCCTGCAGAATTCGCTTGTGTACTCCATTGCCGCCACTTTCATCGTGTGGGTCGTGTACCCGCTGATGGACAAGGGCATGTCGCGCCTGCCTCGCTGGTTCGCCGACCTGCTCTTCTGGGTGCTTCTCTCCGCGTATGGCTTTCTGTCCCTCTTGCATTTCATGTACCTGGGGCCCACGGGCTGGGTATTCGGATAACCCGCTCATATACGAAGAACGCCCGCAGCGGATGCGGGCGTTCGGATTTCGCAATGTGGGGCGAATCTTATTTGTGGTAGTACGTGCTCAGCTCGTAGCGCGGTTCGCAGCAGACGTTGATGCCGAGCTTCTTGTAGAGGCGCTCGTCGGCTTCGGAGAGGATGACGCTGAAGAACGCATCGCAGCCGCGTAGCTTGTCGGTGTGCTTCATCAGCTCCTCCGCGATGGGGTTCGTGGTGGTGCTCACGGAAAGGGCAAGCAGCGTCTCGTCGGAATGCAGGCGCGGGTTGCGGCTGCCCAGATGCGACGTCTTCAGATGGCAGATGGGCTGGATGGCCGCATCGCTGATGACGTCGATGTCGCCGATGCCCGCCGCGTACTTCAGGGCGTTCATGAGCGTGGAGGATGCCGCGCCCAGCAGGTTGCTGGTCTTGCCGGTGAGGATGTGCCCGTCGGGCATTTCGATGGCGCCTGCGGGGCCACCCGTGGCCTCGGCCTTCAGCAGGGCCTTCGTGCGCACCTCGAAGTCGGTTTCGCTAACGCCCGCCTGGTTCATGAGCAGGCGGAGCTTCTCGATCTGCTCGCTGTCGGCCTTGCCCTGCTTCACGGCGACGGAGGTATGGAAGAAGCGGCGCAGGATTTCGCGCTTCGCTGCATCGCGCACGATCTCGTCGTCGGAGATTGCCAGGCCGGCCATGTTAACGCCCATGTCGGTGGGGCTCTGGTAGGGGCTTTCGCCCATGATGCGCTCCATGAGCGCCTTCAGCACGGGGAACACTTCGATGTCGCGGTTGTAGTTCACGGTGGACTCGCCATAGGCTTCCAGGTGGAAGGGGTCGATGGCGATTGCGTCGTCGAGGTCGACCGTTGCGGCTTCGTAGGCGATGTTCACCGGGTGGCGCAGGGGGATGTTCCAGATGGGGAACGTCTCGTACTTGGCATAGCCGGCCTTCACGCCGCGCTTGTGCTCGTGGTAGATCTGCGAGAGGCAGGTGGCCATCTTGCCCGAGCCGGGGCCGGGAGCCGTTACCACGACGAGCGGGCGCGTGGTTTCCATGAATTCGTTCTTGCCGAACCCGTTATCGCTCACGATGCCCTCAATGTCGGTGGGGTAGTTGGCGATGGGGTAGTGCAGGCAGCTGCGCACGCCCAGCGCCGCCAGGCGGGTGCGGAATGCCTCGGCGGAAGGCTGGCCGGTGTAGCGCGTGATAACGACGCCGCCCACCATGAAGCCCATCGACGAGAAGACGTCGAGCAGGCGCAGCACGTCATCGTCGTACCCGATGCCCAAATCGCCGCGAATCTTGTTCTTCTCGATGTCGTTCGCGTTGATGGCGATGATGATTTCCACGTCGTCCATCATGCTCTTGAGCATGCGGATCTTGGAGTCGGGCTCGAAACCGGGCAATACGCGGCTTGCATGATAATCGTCGAAGAGTTTGCCGCCGAATTCCAGGTACAGCTTGCCGTCGAATTGGGCAATGCGTTCCCTAATGTGGTTCGCCTGAAGTTCGATGTACTTGTCGTTATCAAAGCCTATGCGCATGCGTGTTCCTACCTTGCTGTTCCATGTCGGGGATGTACTACGAATTCCGTTTGTGCAACCCCTCCATGCTAACTCAAATGCACCCTTCTTCGCCTTCGGGAGATAACCATTCACTATCGTTTCATTTGACCAGGTAGGATATGAGTTTACTCTTTGAAGATTGCTCATTTGCGGAAGGGAATTTTTACATCAAGCGTAAGGTATCCGCCAATATTCGCATCAGGGGAAAGGCTATCAATGGCAAATGCGGAAGTTCGTGACGTCTCGGAAACGCAAGGCGGGTTTCGTGGGTTCCTTGCGCGCAAGGACATCGAGTTCAGTTTTCAACGGTATGCCATCGACGCGATGTCGGCTATGGCCCAGGGTCTGTTCGCATCGCTTCTGATCGGCACGATCCTGAACACCATCGGTTCTCTTTCCGGCGTGTCCTTCTTCAACGATATCGGTGCGTTTGCCCAGGCGGCCACTGGCGCAGCCATGGCCGTGGCCATCGGCTATGCGCTGAAGAGCCCCGGACTCGTGCTCTTCTCGCTCGCGGCCGTTGGCTATGCCTCCAATAGCGCAGGCGGGGCGGGCGGTCCTCTGGCCGTGCTCGTCATCGCCGTCATTGCCGCCGAATTCGGCAAGGCCGTGCATGGCGAGACGAAGGTCGACATCCTCGTCACTCCTGGCGTGACGATCCTCGTGGGCTGCGGCCTTGCGGTTGCCATCGGCCCCTGGATTGGCGCACTTGCTTCCGCCGTGGGCGGCTTCATCATGTGGGCGACCGAGCTCCAGCCGCTCTGGATGGGCATCATCGTTTCCGTGGTCGTGGGCATCGCCCTCACGCTTCCCATCTCCTCGGCTGCCATCTGCGCGGCTCTGGGCCTCACTGGTCTTGCGGGCGGCGCCGCTCTGGCGGGCTGCTGCGCCCAGATGGTGGGCTTCGCCGTGCTGAGCTTCCGCGATAACGGCTGGGGCGGCATCGTCTCCCAGGGTCTGGGAACGTCGATGCTGCAGATGGGCAACATCATGCGTAAGCCCGTCGTTTGGGTGGTTCCCACTCTCGTTTCCGCCATCACGGGCCCCATCGCCACGTGCCTGTTCCATATGGAGCAGAACGGCGCGGCCATCGCCAGCGGCATGGGCACGTGCGGTCTGGTTGGCCCCATTGGCCTGTACACGGGCTGGGTATCCGGTGGAGCCGTTCCGGGCGTTGCGGAATGGGCTGGCCTCATCGCCGTCTGCTTCGTGCTTCCCGCGGTGCTCGCCTGGGCTTTCGGCCTGCTCTTCCGTCGTTTCGGCATCATCGAGGATGGCGATCTGAAGCTCGACTAGCCGTTGTGTAGCGGCTTTATGACGAAAAGCGCCCGTCTGGACGAATCGCGCAAGTTGTACGATTCGCCTGGGGGTGCTTTTCGGCTATTATGGGAAAGAACGTGCACAGGAGGTGCAGCAGATGAAAATAGGTTTTATCGGCGCGGGAAACATGGCGTCGGCCATCATGGGAGGCATCGTCGATGCCGGTCTTGTCGCGGTATCCGATGTCATGGCGAGCAACCCCTCTCGCGATAAGCTTGCCAGCCTCGCGGCCCAGTGGGGCATTACCCCTGCGTCGAGCAATGCCGAAGTCGTGCGCACGTGCGATGTCGTGGTGCTTTCGGTGAAGCCTGCGGTGCTGCCGTCGGTTATCGCGGAAATCGCCGCCGAAGAGGCCAATCCGCTGTTCATCTCCATTGCGGCGGGCAAGAGCATCGCGTGGATGGAAGGTCAGTTCGCCCAGGCGCGCGAAGCCGCTGGAACGGCACGTCCCGTTCGCATCATCCGTTGCATGCCCAATACGCCCGCCTTGGTGGGCGAAGGCATGTCGGGCCTGTGCGCTAATGGCGCTGCCACCGAAGACGATATGCGCGTCGCGCTCGACATCTTCGGCTCGTGCGGCAAGGCCCTGCCCATGAGCGAGCAGATGGTCGATGTCATCGGCGTGGTTGCTGGGTGCACCCCGGCCTTCACGTTCCTGTTCATCGAGGCGCTCGCCGATGCGGCTGTGGCCGAGGGTATGCCCCGCGCCGATGCGTACCAGGTGGTATCGCAGGCCGTTATGGGCAGCGCGCTTCTGGCGCGCGAAACGGGGAAGCATCCCGGTCAGCTGAAGGATATGGTTACGTCTCCCGCAGGAACCACCATCGAGGGCGTGCAAGCGCTCGAGGAAGATGGTTTCAGGGCTGCGGCCATGCATGCCGTACGCAGGGCGATGGAGAAGACCCGAAGCCTGTAGGCGCTCTTTGATGTGCTTGTTTTCGCACGGTCTCGGGCATGCTCGGGGCCGTGCCTTGTTTGTCGTATGAAATGAAAGGGGAAGGGAAGCTTGCGGAATATCCTGCGCGTATTCGGCCGCGATGTCATGCGCTTGCTTAAATCGCCTGCGGCGCTGGTCGTAATCGTCGCCCTCATAGTTCTCCCATCCATGTACACCTGGTTCAACGTGGTTGGCTTCTGGGACCCGTATGGCAATACGGGCAATCTGAAGGTGTGCGTGGTCAACGAAGACCAGGGCGCCTATTCCGATGATATGGGGCAGCTCGCCCTGGGCGACCAGATCGTCGAGAGCCTCGAGGAAAATACGCAGCTGGGCTGGGAGTTTACCGACCGCGATACCGCGATCGAAAAGGTGCAATCCGGCGAGGCGTACGCTGCCTTCATCATTCCCTCCAACTTCAGCTCGTGCTTCACCACCATCCTGTCGGGCGACATCGAGCGCCCGCAGCTGGAATACTACGTGAACGAGAAGACGGGTGCGGTGTCGCCGAAGATTACCGATACCGGTGCCTCCACGCTCGACCAGATGATCAACTCCGAGTTCGTGTCGGCGGCAAGCGAAGTAGTGGCTGCCAAGTTCGACCAGGTCGTAAGCGATGTGCGTGGCGATATCTCGCAGGCTAAGGAAAACGTTATCGCGCGTTTCACCACGGCGCAGGATAGCATCGCGTCGGCACGCAGTTCCGCATCCGACCTTTCCGAATCGGCGCAGCAGGCGCTCGACAAGTCGGCAGATGCGCGCAGCAAGCTCCAGGGTGCGAAGAGCGACATCCAGCTCATTTCCGCATCGCTGGGCGACGTGCAATCGCTTACGCTCACCGCGCAGGACAAGCTCGGTACGATGTCGTCGACTATTTTCACCAACATGGACCAGGGCTCCGTGCTTGCGTCGCGTGCGGCTTCGAATGCCAATGCGGCGGTGGGCGAGGCGTGCTCTTCGGTTATCGCGGCGGAAGGTTCCGTCCAAAGCGCCCTGTCGTATGGCGAAACTGCCGTTGAGCAGAACGAGAAGATGATCGAGGAGCTGCGTGGAATCGCCTCCGTCATGCCCGATGGGCAGGAGAAGACCACCTTGCTTGCCACGATTAGCGTGATGGAGAGCCGCAACAGCAGCCTGTCTTCCTCAATCCAGACCCTGCAGGGCATCAGCGAGGATACGAAGAAGGCCGCGGCCGACACATCCGATGCGGGCGATGCCGCGAACGATGCGGCCCAAACGGCGCTCACGAACGCGGGCGAGTATCGCACGGTGCTTTCCACGAGCGTCATTCCCAGCGTCGACAGCGCCCTTTCCAATATCGCTGCCACGTCGGGCACCCTGTCTTCCACGGTGGCGCGCCAGTCGCTGCTCATCGACCAGACGCTTGCGGTGCTCGACCAGCTCGACGAAACGCTCCGCTCCGCGAAGGACGCCCTCGACCAGACCGATTCCATGCTCGCCACGCTGCAGGGGAGCATCGACACCGTCAAGGCCGATATCGAGGCTCTGGGCACGTCGCAGCTGTTTGGGCAGATTTTCGGCGTCGACGGCTCCATCGATTCCTCGAAGGTCGCCGACTTCATGCTCTCGCCAACCGAGCTCACCACCGAGACGCTCTATCCCGTGAATTCGTTCGGCTCGGCCATGGCGCCGCTGTTCACCAACCTCACGCTGTGGATCGGCGTGTTCATGCTCATGGTCATCCTGAAGCAGGAAGTCGACCGCGGCACCATAGAGGGGCTTACGCTGCGCCAGGCCTACGTGGGCAGGGGGCTCTTCCTTTCCCTTCTCGTGGCGTTGCAGGCGGTCGTCTGCTGCGTGGGCAACCTCTTCCTGGGCGTCCAGACGATGAACGTGCCCCTCTACGTGCTTACCGCCGTGGTGTGCTCGCTCTCGTACCTTGCCATCCAGTATTCGCTCTCGGTGATGCTGCAGCATATCGGCAAGGGCATCTGCATCATCCTCGTGTTCGCGCAGATTCCCGGTGCCACGGGCTTGTACCCCGTGGAAATGACGCCGTCGTTCTTCCAGGTCATTTACCCGCTTCTGCCGTTCACGTACGGCATCAACGCCATGCGCGAAACCATCGCCGGCTTCTACGACGGCCAGTGGGCGTACTGCATGGGCATGCTCGTGCTCTTCTTCGTGGTGTTCACGGTGCTTACGCTCATCTTCAGGCCGTATCTCACGAACCTCAATCGCCTCTTCTCGCGTCAGATTCGCGAGAGCGACATCATGAACGGCGAGGAATCGGAACTGCCCGCGCGCCGTTATCGCCTTACGCAGGTCATCGGCGTGCTTGCCGACCGCGAGGAGTATCGCGAGCAGCTGCTTGTATCCGTGGAGCGCTTCGCCCTTTGGTATCCGCGCTTGAAGCGCCTTGCGTGGATTCTGGGCTTCGGCGTGCCGTTCGTGGTCACGCCGCTGCTGGCGCTTTCGGGCACGGGGAAGCTCGTCATGCTAACCGCGTGGCTCATCTGGCTTGTCCTCATCATGATATTCCTGGTGGTCATCGAGCATATCCGCGACAACATCGAACATCGCGTGAGCACCATCGGCCTTACGAACGACCAGCTTCGCGACGTATACAACAGGCAGCAGCATGTGAGCGGCACGCCGTTGGCGCGCGCAATTGACGTGCTTCGCAGGAACGGGGGTGCACGATGAAGAACATCTGGCTTCTGTTCCTGGGCGACCTGAAACGCGTATTCAGCAATGTCGTCACCATCATCATCGTGCTGGGCCTCGTGTTCTTGCCCTCGATTTTCAGCTGGTACAACATTCTGGCCTGCTGGGACGTGTTCGGTAACACGGGCAACCTGAAGGTCGCCATCGCCAATTGCGACGAGGGCTACGAAAGCGATCTCGTTCCGCTCGAGATCAATATCGGCGATAGGGTCGTGTCCACGTTGCGCGCGAACGATCAGCTGGAATGGCAGTTCGTAAGCGAGGAGGACGCCATCGAGGGCGTCGAGTCGGGCGAGTACTACGCTGCGCTCGTGATCCCCGAGAGCTTCAGCCGTGACATGATGACGTTCTACTCGGAAAGCTCCGAGCATGCCCAGATCGTCTACTACACGAACGAGAAGAAGAACGCCATCGCACCCAAGGTGACGGGGCAGGGTGCCGACAAGGTCGCCTATCAGGTGAACGAGGCGTTTACCCAGACGCTTTCCGATACCGCGCTCTCCATCGCCTCGGCGCTGTACGAATATGCGCAGGACAGCGATGCCGACGGGCGCATTGGGGAGCTTGCCGACCATATCCAGACGATGGGCGATACCATGTCGCGCACGTCGGGGCTCCTGTCCTCGTATGCGGGCCTGGTGGGGTCTGCCCAGTCGCTTATCGACAGCTCGTCGAACTTGCTTGATAGCGCGCAGAGCGCCGTTGCCGATGTGAAGAGCGATGCCCAGGGGGCCGATGCGGCCATCGATGACTTGTCATCCGCCCTCTCCTCGTCTACGTCCGCGCTCGACACCGCACTTTCCAATACGCAGCAGAGCTACGATTCGCTTTCCTCGTCGCTCGATACCGTGTTCAACGATTCGAGCGTGCTCGTCTCCGACCGCGTTAACCAGCTTCGCAGCGAGGCGAACGACGAGCGCAACCACGTGAGCGGGCTCAAGAGCCTGAAGTCGTCGCTCGAAACGCTCGAGCAGCAGGTCGACGAGCAGTACAAGCCCTACATCCGTGCCGCGATAGCGACGGTTGACAATTCCATCAACGCCGATGAGTCCCTTGCCGACGTGCTCGATGCCGCCGCGAACGATATCGAGAGCGGCACGGGGGATGCCCAGGAGGAATACGACAAGGCAAAAGACCTCGTCAACCAGGCGAAGAACAACATTTCCGAGCTTCAGACCAATTACCGCTCCGACGTGAAGCCCGTGCTCGACGATTTGGCGAGCAATATCTCGTCGCTGTCCGACTCGCTTATCGTGAACGCCGCAACGCTTTCCTCCGCAGCTGACGACCTGCAGGGGAGCGCGGGTTCCATTTCCGAAAAGCTCGCCTCGGTGAAAGACAGCCTCAATTCCGCCGCTCAGGATATGAGTGCATCCGCCGACAAGCTCACGCAGCTTTCCGCCGAACTGAAGGAAGCGCTCGTTTCAGGCGATTCGAGCAAGATCGCCACGCTGCTCTCCACCGACCCGAGTGCCCTGGCCGACGCGCTTTCCGCACCCGTGCAGCTGAACAGGCATGCCGTTTTCCCGGCTGATAATTTCGGCTCGCAGATGGCGCCGCTGTACACGACGCTCGCCATTTGGATCGGATCGTTGCTGCTCACCGTGGCCATCCGCGTCGTAGTATCCGAGGAGGCCCAATCCACGTTGCGCAACCCCAAGCCGCGCCATTTCTTCCTGGGGCGCTTCGGCATCTTCGCGCTCGCTTCGCTATCCCAGACGACAATCATGGCCCTGGGCAATATGTTCTTCCTGGGCGTGCAGGTGAACGAGCCATTGCTGTACCTACTCTGCTTCTGGTTCAGCGGATTGGTGTTCACGTTCCTCATGTATTCGTTCGTGGTCTCGTTCGCGAACCTGGGCAAGGCCATGGGCGTTCTCCTGCTCATCGTGCAGGTAACGGCGGGTAACGGCAGCTATCCGCTGCAGGTGCTGCCCGACGCGTTCCAGGCCATTAGCCCGTATCTGCCTGCAACGCATACGATTGCCGCCATGCGCGCGGCAATGATGGGCGTGTACCAGAATGACTTCTGGATTCAGCTTGGCCAGTTGGCGCTCTTCATCATTCCGGCTGCGCTGCTGGGCCTTGTGCTTAGGAAGCCCCTCGCGAGCTTCCTGGGGTGGTACGTGCGCAAGACGGAAGACTCCAACCTCGTGCAGTAGAGGGCGTGGGCCCACCAACAAGAATGACCTCCGCGGCATGGTGCCTGCGGGGGTCGTTCTTGTTGGTGGGCGCGTTGTCGCTAGGCGGCTTTGCGCAAGTGGGAGATGTGCAGATGGGAAGTGATCCTGCGCACGATGGTGCGGTTGCCCTGCGTTCCGCTCTCCTGCAGCTGGAGCGCCTTCTGCTCGCGCTTCTTGCGCTTCTTCTCTTCCTGCTGCGCGACGATGCCCTTCTGAACGCGGTACGTGAAGATGAAGTACGCGCCCATCATGGCCACGCCTGTGACAATCCACGAGATGGGGTAGACGTTCACGAGCGTTTCGAAGGTGGGGTCGGCGGCGAACACGGTGGAGACCCACACGAGGCGCAGCGCGCACGTGCCGATTACGGTGATGATGGCGGGCATGAGCGACGAGCCCATACCGCGCATGGCGCCTGCCGGGACCTCGTAGAACGCGGGGATGAACTCGATTACGGCCACGCGCCAGATGCGGATGCTCGCGAACGACATGGCCAGCACGTCGGCGGTGAATAGCGATTCGAGCGGTTGCATGAACGTGGCGAAGACCACGCCCATGACGCCGGTGAATACGATCGAGCCGCCCATGCAGATGGCGAAGATGCGACGGCACCGGTCGTACTTCTTGGTCGCGAAGTTCTGCCCCATGAAGGTAACGGCTGTTTGCGCGAAGGCGGAAACCGCGAAGTAGGAATAGCTCTCCATATTCAAGGATGCGGTGGAGCCGGCCATTGCCTGCGAGCCGAAGCCGTTGATGGCAGCCTGGATGACCAGGTTGGATACGGCGAATACGGCGCCTTGGATGCCCGCGGGAACGCCAATCTTCAGAAGCGTGGAAAGCGGGCCCTTGGCGATGCGGAGCATGCGCACGTCAAGGTGCGTCGCGCCCTTGTCGCGAATCATGGCCGCCACTACGATGACCGCGGCGCTGGCGTATGCGATGACGGTGGCGAGCGAGACGCCCATGACGCCCAGCGGAATTACCGTGGTGAACAGCAGGTCGAGCAGGGCGTTAAGGCCGCATGCCACGGCGAGCGCATACAGGGGGCTGCGCGTGTCGCCCTTGCCACGCAGGACGGCGGAGCCGAAGTTGTAGAGCATGATGAAGGGCGTGCCAATGAAGTAGATGCCCAGGTACTGCGCTGCGGGTTCCATAACCGATTCGGGCGTGGCGATGGCGTTGAGCAGCGGGCCGGTGGCTCCCAGGCCAACGGCGATAAGGGCTATGCCGCAGATGAGCGAAACGGCCATCGACGTGTGCACGGCCTGCTTGATGTCTTGCTCGCGACCGTTCGCGATACGCACTGCCACGGCGACGTTCGCGCCGACGGAAAGGCCAACGAATACGTTCACGACCAGATTCACGATGGGGGCGGTAGCGCCGATGGCGGCCAGGGCCTCGTTGGAAACGAACTGGCCCGCAATGGCGGAGTCTACCGAATTGAAGAGTTGCTGGATGCAGCTCGTGATGATGAGGGGGAGTGCGAAGAGGAGGATTTTACCCAGGAGGGGTCCGTTGAGCATGTCGATGCTTCGATCGCAGCGTTGCGCCATTGCGCGGCTCACTTCCTTCCACCCTGTTTTCGGGCGTAAAAAGCCCCGCCAGAAGCGGGGCGCGTTTCCATATGTATGACGGACGAAACTATAGCGCCCTGCATGAAAAATGGCATTGCCCAAGTGGCGAATACCATTAGGTGTTCAAATACGGTTCATGGTTGCTTCGAATGTCCATTGGGGCAAAGCGGAGCGCATGGAGTGCATTCCGCTTGCGCGCATGCTCGTTCCGTTGGGGCGAAAAGGGCCGCTGTTTTGGGAAAACGGTGTTGCCGAGCCGCGGTGCCAATGGTAGAGTCATGTGAGTTAGATAAGCCTAATATCGGTTGTGGCGACTATGCAATTGTGAAGACAGGTTCGAAGGGGGCTTCGGGTCCTTTTTCCTGTCGTCGATTCTAGATGGGAGCGAAATGAGCGATAAGCTGCAATGGGGTGCGTATGCGAACGAAGCCGAGTCCATGCCGGCTCGGGGCCTTGTCGTGGGTCCGCATCCTGCGGGCGTGTTGCTCGACGGGGTCGTGCCGTATCCGTCCGACATGGCGCAGCGCTATCGCGAGCGCGGCTATTGGAAGGGCGAGACCATTGCCGATATGTTCTTCGGCGCCGTTCGCGATTTCTCTCAGCGCGTTGCAGCCGTCGATGCTGGCGGGGAGGTTACGTATGGGCAGCTGGGCGAGCGTGTGCTGCGCCTGGCTGGTGGATTGCAGCGTTTGGGGATTGGGCGGGGCGATCGCGTCGTCGTGCAGCTCCCCAACGTGTCCGTGTATCTTGACGTGGTCTTCGCGCTCTTCGAGCTGGGTGCCGTCCCCGTGTTCGCCCTTCAGGCGCATCGTCAGGCCGAAATCGAGTACTTCTGCTCGTTTGCCCAGGCCAAGGCGTATATCACCATCGATGTCTGCGAAGGCTTCAGCCATGAGTCGCTGGCTCGCCTTATGGAGGAGCGCGTGCCGAGCATCGAGCATGCGCTGGTGGTCGACACGCGCAATGGCTGCGCGGAATTCGGGAAGCTCTACGGCGAGCCGCTCGAGCATCGGGAGCGCTGCGCCCCGTCCGATGTCGCATTCCTGCAGCTCTCGGGCGGCACGACGGGTAAGCCCAAGCTCATTCCCCGCACGCACGACGACTACCTGTACACCATCCGCGAGTCGGCGCGCATATGCGGTCTTTCCCCCGAAAGCGTGCACCTGGTGGTGCTCCCCATCGCCCATAATTACACGATGAGCTCGCCTGGCGTGCTCGGGTGCATCTATGCGGGCTCGAAGATGGTGCTCGCGCCCAGCGGCAGCCCCGACGTCGCGTTCCCGCTCATCTCGCAGCATAAGGTCACCAGCTCGTCGCTCGTGCCTCCCATTGCGCTGCTATGGCTCAATTCCTCGCTTCGGTCCGAGTGGGACCTCTCATCCCTTCAGGTGCTGCAAGTGGGCGGCGCCAAGTTCAGCGAGGAGGCGGCGCGTCGCGTGAAGCCCGAGCTTGGGTGCACGTTGCAGCAGGTTTTCGGCATGGCCGAGGGCCTGGTGAACTACACGCGCCTCGATGACGAGGAAAGCCTGATCGTCTCGTCGCAGGGCCTGCGCATCTCGCCTGACGATGAAGTGCGCGTGGTGGATGATGCGGGCGTCGATGTCCCCGCGGGCGTTCCGGGCAACCTTCTTGTGCGTGGGCCCTATACCATCAGGGGGTATTACCGCGCTCCCGAGGTGAACGAACGCGACTTCACGCTCGACGGCTTCTATTGCACGGGCGATATCGTAACGCGTGACGAGCGTGGGTACCTTATGGTCACGGGGCGCAAGAAAGACCAGATCAACCGCGGTGGCGAAAAGGTGTCCCCCGAGGAAATCGAGAACCTGCTCCTTTCCCACGAAGCCGTTCACGACGCATCGGTGGTGGGCGTGCGCGACGAGGTGCTGGGCGAGAAGGTCAAAGCGTTCGTCATATTGCGAGCCGAAGCCGATGCGTCCTCGGTGAGTCCGTTCAAGTTGAAGAAGTTCCTGCGCCAGAAGGGGATTGCGGGGTTCAAGATTCCCGACGAGTTCGAAATCGTCGACGAATTTCCCGAGACGTTCGTGGGGAAGACGAGCAAGCGCGCCCAGCGCGAATCGTAATGGATACGGCAATCAACCTTGCGGGCCCGGTTGTGTGGCTCGTCGATACGCGTGGGGAAGACCCCCTCGCGCCGCAGGCAGATGCCTGGTTCACCGACGAGGAACGCTCCCGTCTTGCGTCATTCAAGTTCGAGCATCTTGCCTCGTTCTATCGTTGCGTGCATGGGGGCGTACGACGCCATGTGGGCGCATATGCCGGCGTTGCCCCCAATGTGGTGCGAATCGAGCGCTTGGCATGCCCACGATGCGGTTCCGATAGACACGGGCCTCCAGCGCTTGTGGTGGATGGCGTGCGCCTCTGCTTTTCGCTTTCGAAGTCCGACCCGTTTTATGCGTTCGCAATCGCGCCCTTTCCCTTGGGCGTCGACATCGAGCGTGTGGGAACGTCCGCCCTGGCTGGTGGTTTGGGCGATGACGCGTTTAGCTCCCGCGAGCTGCAGCGAATCGATGAGAGGGGGGAGCGCGATGCCCTGCGTCTTTGGGTGCGCAAGGAGGCGCTCGTGAAGGCACGTGGCATTGGGCTCGTGGAGCCTCCGCCGTCGCTGTGCGTGGTGGACGATACATTCGAGGCTGATGACGGTTTGTGGGCGATTCGCGATATACGCGCAGGCGAGGGCTTCGTTGCGTCGCTGTGCGTGCCCGCATGCGAGGCCTCGCTGCCAGTGGAGGTTCGTGCGTGCGGATTGACGGATGCTCTTTCGTAGCCGCCAATCCGCGTTCATGCGTTACTGCGCGCTGGGCGTGACGTCGAGCCCTTGCGGCTCGTTGATGCTTTCGGGGTAGCCCGTCGCCTTGGTGAGGGTTGTCCAGTTCCTGGCCTGCTGCATGCTTGCGGCCAGGTTCCTGTTTCCAACAGGAGCGCTGATGAGCGCATGCATATCCTGCGCGATGCACTGCGTCCAGATCTCGCTCGTCCAGTCGCCGAAGGAGCGTTCGTTGCGTTCTTCGAAAAGCGTTTTCGTGGGTGCGGCGGCGCTGGTGCGGGGAAGGCCGCGCTCGTCTCGCTCGGTAATTTCCATGCGCGCATTCCAGAGCACCGGCCCGCATACCTCCGGCATGACGAGCGTGCCCGCCTGCGTGTAGGCCTCAATGCCCATGAACAGGTGGGCGAAGGCGTCGGGGTGCGATGCGTCCGCCTGGTTCCAGATGTCGAACGAGCAGGGGATGCGCCCGAATGAGCCCGTGACGTGCACGAAGGGTCCTTCGTTCTGGGCGTTATCGATGCGCAGGCTAGCTCCGGGCTCGATGTCGCTCAGAAGGCCGCAGAGGTAATACGTCACGTGCATTGATGCGCTGATGCGCAGGCGGACAGTGTCGCTTTTTCCCGAAAGGGAACGCAGCGCGCGTACGAACGCCGTGGCTGCGGGGAGATTGCGGTAGAGGTTGCCCACGGCCAGCTTCCGGCCATGCTTTTGCGCGCAGCGGGCGAGTTCGGCGATGTCGTTCGCATGCAGGGGCGGCTCGAGCAGCACATCGTATCCGCGCTCCAGAAGCGAGCAGGCAATATCGTTGCCGCGTCCACCCAGGACCGAGGAGCGAAGCGCCACGCTGGCGATGTTCGGCGTCCCATCCTGCGGGGTGGGTATGTCGTTCGCCTGCGTGAAGAGCGTAGTGCCGTAGGCTGCCGCAATCGATTTCGAGCGGTCGCTTCCGCCCGCCCATATGCCGGCGAGGTCCAGCGTGGGGTCGGCGAATGCCGCCTTTGCGTGCATGGCGCCGAACGTCGTTCCGCAGACGATGACCTGTGCATTTCCGGGCATTACAGTTCTCCTTCTTCCGCTTCGTCCTCTTCGGGGTTCAAGATCCATCCACCGCTGATTTGGATGCATTCCCGTAGGACATTCGGCAGTGTATCACCTGCGAGTATCGCGAACGGCATCGCTTCTTGTTGCTCGCCTGGCAACCCGTTGCGCCATGCGAGCCATGCGCCCGCAGCGCTGAATTCGTAGAGCGACGGGATGTGCACGGTGAGCGTATCCTGGGCACCGGGTGTGGGGTTGACGATGATGTGCACGATGGTCTCGTCCGAGCGGCCAAGCGACGAGGCGGCGCTCATCGCCTTGGCGCGTCGTTCCAGCTCCATCGACTTGGGTGCGCGGAAAGCATCAAGCAGCGCTTCGGGCCAGAGGCTGTAGGCGCGCACAATTGAACTTGCGTCCTTGGCCAAGCTTGCGGTAACGCGATCGTGGTAGGGGATTGCCCTGCCCTTGCCTGCGAGCGATAGGGGCTGCTCGCAGGCCCTATCGAGTCCGTCGGCGTAGTCGGTGGCAAGTACGTCGAGCGCCGCCGTTGGCGTGAGCGCGCCGTTGAACTCGTATACGATCTCGATTGCGCGCGCATCGCTTGCGCCTGCGAGCGTGAAGACTCCCGCAAGTAGTCCGGGAAGCGCGCCAGCTTGCAGCACCTGGTTGCGTGCGTTGGGGCTATGAACATGCCCGAGCGAGATGAGGCGCGTGCCGCATGCGGAGCAGATGCGCGAGATGCGTTCGCCATAGCGGGCGGAAGGCCCCAGGCAGTCGATGACCGTGTCGCTTAGCGCGCAGAGCTCTTCGATGGACGCATCGCGTTCTGCGTCGAGTTCAAAGCCCCGTACGCCTTCCTCGCGCAGGGGCGTTGAGTGATACGTCCCGATGATCGTCTCGTCAGAACCGCGTTTGCCCAGTTCCCGCTTGAATGTGCGTAGCGTGGCGGCGCCCATGCGCCCACTTGCGCCCAGAATGGCGATGCTCATTACAGTTCACCTTCGTCGAAGTCTTCAAGCGCGGCCCTGTGCTCGTCGACGAGGGCGGCTGCAGCAGCGATGGACGGGGCGTCGAGGAACGCGCGCAGGCTGAATTCGTCATCGAGACGCGTACGCACGATGCGTGCGACACGGGCCGCGGAAAGCGAATCGCCGCCGAGTTCGAAGAAGCTCGCGTCGGGGTCGCAGGATTCGATGCCCAGGGTTTCGCACCAGATGGCCTCCATGCGGCGCTCGGTCTCGCTTTCCTCGCGCGTGGCGGATGATGCGGTCGTGCGGTTCAGGGCGGCCATCGCGCGCATTCTGTCGACCTTGCCGTTGCGGGAAAGCGGGAGCGTGTCGATGAACGAGACATGTGACGGCATATGCGAAGCGGGTATATGATCGCGCAGGTAGGCGCGTACCTCTGCAGTGGGTGCGGCGTCCATCTTGCGGAAGCGGATGATGTAGGCATCGTTCGTTTCCGCCTTCGCGAACCCAATGGGAACGAGGCCCACGGAGGGCGCTTCGGCCATCCAGGCTTCGGCAGCGCAGATGGTCGAGGCGTTATCGTCGGACGCGTACGGGTTGAGCGCACCGCGCGAGAGGGCCACGGCCGAAATGAGCGCGGCGGGCGAAAGGGTATCGATTTCCGCTACGACGAGCACGCCATCTTCCTTCAGGGCACTTGCCGCGCGGCTGAGCGCTGCCTTCCTGCTGTTGAAGCGATGCAAGCTGAATGGCGCGATTACGAAATCGAACTGCTGCGATTCGCAGAGGCAGTCGATGTTCGGACCGGGAATGCCCTGCACGGGCGCGTTGCTTGCAATGTGGCGCATGATGCGCTCGGATGCACCCAGGATGCCCGTTGATCCTGATGAAGGCATGCTCTTTTCCAGTAGCGAAAGAGCTGCGCGCGATGCGGGGTCGGCGAGCATGTGCTCTTCGAAATCGAGATAGGGGTTCGCGGCGAACACGTCGGTTCCCGCTTCGCCTGCCAGAAGCGCCACCAGGTCGTTCGCGATTGATTCGGGGGCGCTTACGGCGTCGCCGGCTTGCGGATGCTCGCGGATCCATTGCTCCCACACGGCAACGAGGGGTCGGTATTCGGGGTTCACCGTGTGCGCCTCGCGCAGTACGCGGGAAAGCACGGCGTGTACGTGCGCTTCATCAAGGTATGCTTCGCCCGGCTGCGAGGGTGCGAAGCTCGTGCGCGTGGGCATGGTGGGCTTGCTGCCGCTCCATGCGCGCTCGAGTGCCAAACCAATCTTGCCATCTGCGGTAATGCCTGCAATCGCGCGTCCTACCGAGGGAATGGCTTCCGCGAAGGACTCGATTTCACCCAGCTCGATGCGGTGGCCGCCCACCTTCACCTGGAAGTCCGATCTGCCGCGAATCTCGATGATGCCATTGGGGCGAATGCGCCCCACGTCGCCCGTGTGGTACTTGCGCACGCCGTCTTCCTCGAAGAAGCCCTCTTCGCCTGTGACGTAGCCCATGCCAACGCCGTCGCCCGTGATGACGAGCTCGCCAATCGTCCAAGGCGGGCATACTTCGCCCGTGGCAAGGGAGCGCACTTCGAACCCCTGGCCGGGAAGCGGGTGGCCGTATGGAACGCTCGGGTAACGGGGTTCCTCTTCCGTCCAGGCGCGTTCTTCGAGGGGCGCGAACCAATTCGACCAGATGGCGGCCTCGGTGGCGCCTCCCATGGCGACGAATCGCATGTGCGGGGCGGCCGATTTGGCGCAATGAGGCATGTCGAGGGGCACCTTGTCGCCCGACACGCATGCCATGAGCAGGGAAGCGAGTTGCTCGTCTTCGGCGCTCGCCAGGGCCATTTGCAGGAGCTGGGGAACGGAATTCCACAGCGTGACGCGCTCGCTCTGCACGATGGCGGCGAGCGTTTGGGAGTCGCGGTTGTCGTTTCCGTCGAGCGCGACAACCGTACCTCCGGCGGCAAGCGTTCCGAAGTAATCGAAGATGGACAGGTCGAAATCGGGTGACGAGATGGCAAGCGTCCGCGGCGCTTCGGACGCGGGCCACAACGCCAAGACCTGCCTAATCGTGGTCATGGCCTGGCGATGCGAGATGGCGATGCCCTTCGGCGTTCCCGTCGTTCCCGACGTGAAGATGATGTACGCCATGGCATCGGGATCGCGTGCGATGATGCGTTCTTCGCTTTGCGCCTGCTCGTCGAATGCGGTTTCGTCGTCGATTACCTGACGGGCGCCGCTCTGTTCGATGACCTGCTTGATTCGGTGGCCGTTCTGCGTCGAGGAAACGGGTACGTACACGGCTCCCTCGCAGAACAGCGCCAGGGCGCAGGCGATGCGCCGACGCACGCTCGTGCAGCACACGACAACGTGGTCGCCTGCATGCACGCAACGCGCGGCAAGGTGGTTTCGCACGATGCGCACGTCGTTTGCGAGCTGGGCGTAGGTCACGCTTTCGTCGCTCTTCGGCAGCCTGATGGCCACGTCGTTCGGGGCGGTTTTCGCATGTTCGACGAAGCGCGTATGCAGGCATTCTTCCTGCGTATTCGCAGGTGCGGAAACGCGCGCGAGCGAGGGTTCGGGCATGCGGGCGCCCCAGTCGCCCTGCGCGCTCCATTCCAGCATGCTCCAGAAGTGCGCGAATGCGTCATCGAGGAATCCCTTGGGGAACAGGCCGTCGACGTGGTCCCACGTGACGACGATGCCATCGCCTCCGAAGTCGCTTACCTGGCAATCGAGCCACGTCTGCGGTGTTTGGGAGAGTCCGAAGACGCAGGAGTCGAACAGGCTTTGCTCTTTGGCGCCGCCCTCAAGGCCCAATGCGGCGGTGAACACGACGGGGAACGACTTCCCTTGCTGGAAGAGCTCGCTGCGCACCTGCTGAAGCGCGCCCTCGGAACAATGGTCGAGGTCGGCAAGTAGGTTGCGCGTGGTGGCGCGCACCGTGTCTTCCCAGGGGCATTCCAGGTCGCGCGTGTAGCTGGACAGGACGAGTTTGGTGAAGTCGCCCACGACCTTGTCGATATCGGGATGCACTGGTTCGCGATCGAATGCGGTTACGGTAATCGTCACGCCATCGGATGCGGAGAATCGCCTGAGGGTTTCCGCATACAGCGTGAAGAGGGTCCCGGCAACGGTGGTGCCATGTGCGCGGCACGCCTCTTCGAGCTTGCGCGCGCCTTCGGCGCTGAGCGTCTTCGCCATGCGCTTGAAGCGTGGCGTACCGATGCTTTCGGCGGAACGCAGCAAGGGGAGGTCGGGCGCCTTGGGCATGCCGTCCGTGCGTGCGCGCCAATATGCGAGGCCATCTTCCGCGCGTTCTTCCAGGAAACGCGCGCGATTTGTCATGTAGTCGCTGAATTCGATGCGCGGTGCGTCGCAGAGGGGCGCTCCGAAGTATGCATCGCTTATCTCGTCGAGCAGCATGAGGACGCTGGCGGCGTCGATGGCGATATTGCAGAAGGCGATGCCCAGAATGTTGCCTGCGTCCTCTTGCGCGATGCCCACGGCTAGAAGGGGAGCATGCGAGAGGTCGAACGTGCGATGGCCCAGGGCCTCATGCATGTCCTGCGCGCTGTCGAATCGTTCGACGGGGATGCTCGATACGCTGTCGTCATAGACCTGCAGGCCGTCCTCTATGCGCATCCTCAGCATGGCGTGTCGCCTAACGATGGCGTCAAGCGCGTTTTGCAGGCGCTGTTCGCTCAGGTTGCCGATGCGGTACGCGCGGTAGAAGGTGCAGCTGATGCCGCCCAGTTCCACGGTTGGGTCTTGCCCGTAGAGGTAGGCCTTCTGCACCTGCGTCAATTCAAACGGTTCGTTCGGGGCTGCCTCGATCGTTGCATTGCCTGCGGCATCCTGCGCCCGTTCGAGGGTGAGGGCGAACTCTTCGAGTGTGGGATGCTCGAAGAGGTTTACGAGCGATGATTTCAGGCCCTGCGCACGCAACGCGGCAAGTACCTTGGTGCCGCTTAGCGAGTCGCCTCCGATGTCGAAGAACGATTCGCCGCGCCCGATGTTAGCTATGTCGAGCACCGATTCCCAGATGGTCGCAACGAGGCGCTCGTCTTCCGTTTCGGGGGCGTGGTACGCCGCTCCCTCGTTCGATCGCGAGGCCTCGAGCATTGCTTTCAGCTGCTTCATGTCGATCTTGCCATTGTGCGTGATGGGGAAGGCGTCCATGAGCAAGATGTTGTGGCATACCGCCGCAGCGGGCAGCTGTGGCTTCTGATGTTCGACGAGCTCCTCTACGCAAAGGCTCCCCTGCGCGATTACGGCCGCGCCAAGGGTGCGGTTGGATTTCTCGCCCAAAATGACGACGCGCGAGCGCGCAACGCTCGGGTGTGCGTTGATGGCGGCTTCCACTTCCGCCACTTCGATCCTGTTGCCGCGTATCTTCACCTGCGTGTCGCGGCGGCCCAGGAACTCGATCTCGCCCGAGGGCAGCCAGCGGCCCACGTCGCCCGTGCGGTACCAGCGCCCGCCGGGGCCGTCGACGAAGGCGGCCCCCGTGAGGTCGGGGCGGCCGAGGTAGCCCTCGGCCAGGCCCGCGCCGCCGATGACGATCTCGCCGGGCACCAGGTCGGGGCGCGGGGCGAGCCCGGGCCCGGCGACCTCCATGCGCTGGCCGGTGAGGGCCGCGCCGTAGGGCACCGATGCCCGCCCCGCGTCGGCCTCGCCCATGACGTGGACGTTGGACCAGATGGCGGCTTCGGTGGCGCCGCCAAGCGCCGCCACGGCGGCCCCGGGCGCCCAGCGGCGCACGCGCTCGAGCGAGTCGGTCGGCACCCAGTCGCCCGAGAGCAGCGCCAGGCGCAGCGTGGGCGGCAGCCCCGGCTCGCCGGCGTCGAGGGCCATGGTCATCTGGGCGGGGCTGGAGTTCCACACCGTGGCGCCCGCGGCCCTGGCAGCGGCGGCCCAGGCGGCGGGGTCGGCCACGGGGCCCTGCTCGCAGAACGCGAGCGAGCCGCCGGCGCCCAGCACGCCGAACAGGTCGAACACCGACAGGTCGAAGTCGAGCCCCGACACGGCCAGCGCCACGTCGCCGGGCCCGAACGAGAAGCGGGCGCGCACGTCGCGCACGGTGTTGAGGGCCGCGGCGTGCGACACCACGACGCCCTTGGGCTCGCCGGTGGAGCCGGAGGTGAATATGACGTAGGCGGGCGCGGAGGGGTCCCGTCGCGCGGGCGGCTCCCAGCCGGCCGGGGCGTCGTCGCCCGGGCGCGGCGCGGGGGCGGCCGGGCCGTCCCACCAGGGCGCGGGCCCGTCGCAGAGCAGCGCGGAGAGCCCCGCTCGCCCGGCGATGCGCGCCCTGCGGCCCTCGGGCACCGAGGGGCTCACGGGCACGTAGGCGCACCCGGCCAGCAGCGCCCCGTAGGCGCAGGCGACCTGGGAGGCGCCCCGCGCGGCGCACACGCCCACGCGCGAGCCGGGGGCGGCGCCGGCCGCCGCGACCGCCGAGGCGGCCGCGCGCGCCATGGCGGCGAGCTCGCCGCGCGTGACGCGCTCGCCCCGCGGCCCCACGCACGCGACGGCGCCCGGGTCCTCGGCCGCGCGGGCGAGGAAGCCGTCCTGCAGCAGGCCCGGGCCCTCCTCGCGGCCGGCGGCCATGGCGTCGAGCGCGGCCTGGTGGGCGCGGCGCGCGGCCAGCTGCGCCTCCGGCACGCCCACGGCGAGGGGCGCGTCCGCCCCGGCGGCCCCGGAGGCGGCGTCGGAGAGCGCGCGGCGGAAGGCGTCGAACATGGCCTCGGGCACGCCGGGGGCCAGCACGCCCGCGCGCACGTCCCAGTTCACGTGCAGGGCGCCTGCCACGAGGCTCAGCTGCACGTCGAGTGCCGTATAGGGGCTATGGCTCGTGATCCACGTGGGTTCGCCCAGGTTGGCGCGGAATTCCTCGCCGAAGAGCTCGCCGATGCCCATGGCCGAGGTGAACACGACAGATGCGCGCGCCGGTTCGTCGCGGTATTTCGTGAGGTCGCGTAGGACGTTCACGCCTGGATACTCGTGATGGCTCAGCGCTTCGGCTAGGGAACGATGCACCGCGTTTAGATTTCGGCGCAAAGGCTCGCTCGCTTGAATGTCGATGTCCACTAGCACCGAGCCGGTGAAATCGCCCACGACGTCCTCGATGCCGGGAATGTTGGTGGGGCGGCTGAACACGGGGACGTTTAGGATGAACCTCTCGTTTTCGCTCCAGTTCTGCACGACGTAGCCGAACAGCGTCATGAGGAGTGCCGTGAGCGTGATGCCCTCCTCGCGTGCAAGCGCGTCGAGCGCCTCATATTCTGCTTCCGAAAGGCGCATGTTAAGGCGATAGGAGCGCTTCTCGGGCGTTTCTGCGTCGCTTGCCAGAGGCAGACGCGGCTGTTCGGGCAAGCAGTCGAGCCTGTCGTTCCACCATGCGCGATCGGCTTCGCGCTTCTCGCTCGGCTGGGCCAGCGATTCGATGTACGTGCGGTAGCTTGCTTCGACGGGCGCAAGTTCGTCGTTGGGGTGCACGTAGTAGTGCGCTAGCTCATTCAGCACCGTGCGGAAGCTGCGCGCATCGGAGACGCCCATGTCCAAAAGCACGGCGAGAACGCTTTCGCCGTTTGCGCGCTGCACCAGGTGCACATCGAGCACCTCGCCCCTCGAGATGTCCATGGTCCTGTTTACCATGCTCGTGCGGAAGGCTTCGAATGCCTCTTCCTCTTCGCGTTCGCTCATGCGCGTGAGGTCGTGCACGGTGCAGGTGGGGTGCGCGGGTTCGCTGCAGATATGCTGGCGTCCGCTTTCGTCGACCCGGGCTCGCAGCATGGGGTGCCGCTCGAATACCTTGGCGAGGGCGAAGTCGAGGCGGTCCTGGCTGATGCCGCTCGCGGTGAACTCGTGATAGAAGTGAGCGGGCACGCCTGCGTCGCCGGCGGTATCCTGTCTGCCCGCCCAATAGGCATGCCCCATCGTGGAAAGCCCGAACGACCCATCCGCGTTCCCCTCGCGTGCGTCTGCGGTGACGGGGGAGGATGCGGGTGCTTGAGCCAAGCCGTTCACCTGGGCATTTTCCGCCAACTGCACCAGAGCATCGAGCGTTGGGGCCTCGATCGCGTCGGCATAGGAAAGCGAAACGCCCAGTTCTCCATGGGCGCGGTCGATAAGCTGCATGAGGGTGATGGATTGGAGTCCGATGTCGTACAGCGTGTCGCTTCCTTCGAGCTCTTCTGGCTCTGCACCGACTAGATCGCCGATGTTTTCGTATATCCAGGGTTTTAACGTTGGGAGGCTCACTGAAATCATCTATCTTTCTTACATATATGGAAAAAAATTCGAACAAGAGATAACAAACTTTCCGAGTTAGTGTATCCTGACATCCGCACAGTTAGCAATACCTAACTTTTTGAATGAACGCCTTGAGGGCGCGTAGGGTAAACCGGCAAGAAGGGCATTTCATGAATCAATTAGCTGCGGAAATAATTTCCGATGCCGCAAAACGGGGAGTAAGGCTCTGGGTGGAAGACGGGAAGTTGCGCTTCCGCACCGAGCGGGGGAAGCTGCCCGACGACTTGCGTGCGAGCATCAAGTCGATGCGCTCTGAAATCATGGAGGAACTGGAACGTGGTCCGCGCCAGACGCTGGAGGCCCATCCGGAAGACGCGCATCAGCCGTTCCCCCTTACCGACGTGCAGTCGGCGTATCTGCTGGGCCGTCGTGATGCCGTGGCAGGTGGCGGCGTTTCCTGCCACGCGTATTTCGAGATTGGCGCGCGCGAGCTGGACGTTGCCGACGTGCAGCGTGGGTACGAAGCCGTCGTTGCCGCGCACGATGCGTTGCGCACCCGATTCGACGAAGCGGGGTACCAGCAGGTGCTTCCCGTTCAGGATGTGGAAGTGCCGCGGGTCGTGGAAGCTCATAGCGACGACGAAAGCGCCCTGATCGACATGCGCGAGCATATGTCGCACATGGTGCACGATGCCTCGCTGCCCCCTCTTATGGGAGTTGGCTACAGCACGCATGGCTCCGTACGCACCGTGCATGTTTCCATCGACTTCCTCGTGGCCGACTGGACCGGCATTATGCGCATTCTCGACGACCTGTTCGAGGTCGCGCATGGGCGCTCGCTTTCGCTTGATCCCGCGCGCATCACGTTCCGCGATTACGTGCTGGCCCTTCAGCGCGAGGACGACTCCGCGGCGCGCGCGTATTGGCAGAGTCGTTTGGGTGATATATCCGTTGGCGCCGACGTTCCCATGGGCGGCGAGTGGGGGAGCCGATTCTCGCGTCTTTCCACTACGCTCGATGCGGGGCAGTGGGAATCGTTCCGGGAAGCGGCAAGCGGCATGGGCGTTAGCCCCAGCGCGCTTCTTCTTGCCTTATATGCCCAGGTCATTTCATTCTGGTCGGCGCAAGAGCGCAACGCCATCACGGTGACGCTCTTCAATCGCCGTCCGTATCACGAGGACGTGCCCATGCTCGTGGGCGATTTCACGTCTACGGGCTTCGCCGTCCTGGGCTCGTCGACTGCCTCCCTGCGCGATGTCGCGCGCGAGGCCGCCGGCGAACTGGGGGCCATCGTCGAACACAGCGCGTATTCGGGCGTTAAGGTCATTCGCGATGTCGTGAAAGAGCTCGATGGGGAAACGCCGAATTACCCGTTCGTCTTCACATCGGCCGTTTCCGACGACCGTGCGGGGGAATTTGAGCATAGCTGGTCCATCGACTACGGAATCACGCAGACGCCTCAGGTGGGAATCGACTTCCAGGCCGCCACGATTGGCGGCGCCCTGCACGTGAACTGGGACGTGCGCGCGGGCGTGCTGGCCCCCGGCGTGCCCGAGGCCATGTTCGACGCCTTCCGCCGCGCGCT
>NZ_JAZZJS010000062.1:0-22077 GCF_056180635.1 Denitrobacterium sp.
CCCGACTGCGACGTTACCTACCCGCTGCCCAAGGGCAAGGTCGAGTCGACCGAGCAGATGTGCGAGACGTGCGGCATGCCCATGATCAAGGTCACGCCGTTCCGCAGCAAGCCTCATATGCAGTGCATCGACCCGGAATGCGAGACGAATCGCGAGCCCGACGTGGAAGTGGGCGTCTGCCCGAAGTGCAAGGAAGCGGGGAAGACGAGCAAGCTCATCGCGCGCAAGAACCCGCGCACGCTGAAGCGCTCCATCACCTGCGAGAACTTCGACGAATGCCAGACGCGCTACCCGCTGCCCCAGTACGGCGAGCTCACGGCCACCGAAGAGGTCTGCGAGCATTGCGGCGCCCCCATGGTGATCGTCACCACCAACCGCGGCCCGTGGAAGCTCTGCCCGAATTTCGAATGCCCGGGTAGGGAAATCGCCGCGAAGGAGAAGGAAGAGCGCAAGGCTGCGCGCGCCGCGAAGAAGACGGCTGCGAAGAAGACGAGCAAGTCGAAGAAATAGCCTGCTGGGCTGCGTGGTCTCATTCGCGCATGCCCCCTTTGCTCCGTTGTCGATAAACGGAGATTGGACGATGTTACCGCCGCGTTGCGAACGAGCAGCGCGGCGGATTCTATAATCGGTGGTTGATACTAGGGCGGGTTAGTCCCGCTTCTCTACCGGAAGGATCGCACGCCTATGGAGGGCACGTTCATAACGTTCGAAGGCGGCGATGGCGCGGGCAAAAGCACGCACATCGCGTTTCTGGCCGACGCCCTGCGTGCTCAGGGCCGCGAAGTCCTGTGCCTGCGCGAGCCGGGCGGAACGCGCATCGGCGAAGCCCTGCGCGGCATCGTGCTCGACCCGGCGCATGGCGCCATGACTCCCGAAGCCGAGCTGTTCATCTACGAAGCGGCTCGTGCCCAGATCGTCGCCGAGCTCATCAAGCCCGCGCTGGAAGCGGGCAAGGTCGTCTTGTGCGATCGCTTCTACGACTCCACCGTGGCCTATCAGGCATATGGGCGCGGCCTGTCGCTCGAATTCGTGCGCGCCGCAAACGAATTCGCTTGCCAGGGGCTGCATCCGCATCGCACGGTGCTCATGAGGGCGTCCTCTTCCGCGGCGTCGCTGCATCGCGCCACGCGCTCTTCGGGCGCCGACCGCATGGAGCAGGCTGGGCTCGATTTCCACGAACGCGTTAGCCAGGCGTTCGAAAGCCTCAATCAGGTCGACCCCGAACGCGTTCGCGTCGTCGACTCGTCGGGCGCGAAGGCCGAAACGGCGCGTGCCGTGTTCGCGGCCGTGGCCGATTGCGTTGGCTGGGACCCTGCGAACCTGCCATTCGACGATGCATTCTTCCAGACCGCCAACAAGCGGCACAAGCCTGCTGAAAAGCCCGAATCGGGGGCGCGCTCGTGACCGATCCCTTCAATCGCATACTCGGGCAGCCCCAGGTAAGGCGCTTCCTTCGTGCCGTCGTGGCTTCGGGCCGCGTTGGCCAGACGTATCTCTTCACGGGGCCCGTTGGGTCCAACAAGACCCAGGCCGCCTACGCGTTCGCGCAGTCCATCCTGTGCGAAGACGGCGGTTGTGGCACGTGCGAGACGTGCAAGCGCATCATGCGCCGCCGTCATCCCGACGTGCGCTTCTACGAGCCCGAAAGCGCTTCGGGCGATTACCTCGTGGGCCAGGTGCGCGAAATCGTCAGCGACGTTTCCCTTGCGCCCATCCAGGCGAAGGGGAAGGTCTACATCATCAACCGTGCCGACCGCCTTTCCGTGCAGGCCGCGAACGCGTTTCTGAAAACGCTCGAGGAGCCTCCCGAGGATTGCACGCTCATCCTCATGGGGCGTACGGTCGACGGCGTTCTGCCCACCATCGTCTCGCGCTGCCAAACGGTCCCGTTCCGCTACATTCCCGCCGCCGAAGCGTCGGGCATCGTGGTTCAGAACAGCGGTTGTTCGGAATTGCAGGCGCTCGTGGCCATCCAGGCGTGCAATGGCTCCATTTCAGGCGCCATCGAGTTCGTGAAGAGCTCCGACCGCTTCGCGTTCCGCAGCCGCGTCATCGGCGTGCTGCAGTCGCTGCCACTTGCCGACGACCTCGACGTGCTGGAATACGCGGCGGAATTGCTGGAAAAGGCCAAGGCGCCGCTCGACCTGGTACGCGCCAAGCTCGAGGAGGAGCTCGCCGCCTCCTCCGACTTCATGGCGGCTTCGGCGCTTCGCCAAATCGAGGCGCGCAACAAGCGCGCGCTCTCCTCGAAGAGCCGCTCCATGCTCTTCCAGATGACGTCAATTATCCGGTCGTGGCTGCGCGACGTGCTCATGGTGCGCAGCGGGGCCGCTCAACTGGTAATCAACGAAGATTTCCGCGGTGGCATCGAAGAGGCTGCCGCGAGAGCCGACACGGCCGCCATTTCGCGCGCGCTCGTGTCGGTCGATGAAGCCGATAAGGCTATTCGATATAATGTTTCCCCTGAAACGTGTATCGATGTGCTTCTATTGCAGATAAGAGAGGAACTGTATGGTTCGCATTGCGCCCGTGGCGTTGCAATATAACCCCCGCACGCTCTGGTTCGATCCGGGCGATTTGGAAATCAACGATGGCGACCAGGTCATCGTGAAAACCGAGCGCGGCACCGATTTCGGCCGCGCCAAAGGCATTATCGAAGTCGACGAGTCGGAGCTTTCCCGCTTGAAGACCAAGCTCAAGCCCGTGGTGCGCGTTGCCACGGAAGAAGACCTCCAGAAGATCGAGGAGCTTCGCCAGCTGGGCCGCGACGCCCTGCCCATCTTCCGCGAAATGGCCGCGGAATCAAATCCCGATATGCATCCCGTCATGGTCGAGTACCTCTTCGAGGGCGACCGGGCGGTGTTTTTCTTCGAGGCCGAAGAGCGCATCGACTTCCGCGATTTGGTGCGCAAGCTCGCCGCCGAACTGCACGTACGCGTTGACATGCGCCAGATTGGCGTGCGCGACGAGGCTCGTCTCGTGGGTGGGCTGGGCCACTGTGGCCAGGAGCTTTGCTGTCGCCGCATGGGCTGCGAGTTCAAGCCCGTTTCCATTCGCATGGCGAAGGAGCAGGACCTTTCCCTGAACCCGCAGAAGATTTCCGGCGTGTGCGGTCGCCTCATGTGCTGCCTGCGCTACGAATTCGACGCCTACAAGGATTTCAAGAGCCGTGCCCCCAAGCAGAACGCGAAGATTTCCACGCCCCAGGGAACGGCGAAGGTCACCTCGCTCAACGTGCCCAAGGAAGAGGTAACGGTTCGCCTGGAAGAGGGCGATGGCAAGCAGATCACGTTCCCGCTTTCCGCGATGGACCCGGTTCCCGAAGACGCCGAGTCGAAGCGCCCGAAGAGCATCGGTGATGTATTCGACGAGTATGCGAACCCCGATCCGTTCGCCACGTCGCTGGGCCTTTCCACGTTCGACACCGCTGGCTTCACGAGCGAAGACAAGCTTGCCAAGCCCGAGGCGCATCATAATCCGCAGCGCAAGCGCAAGCAGGACGACGAGGCGGGCGAGTCTTCGTCGCGCAAGCGTCGCCGCCGTTCGCGCGGTCGCGGCAAGGGCTCGTCGTCTTCGAACGACAAGCAGGCTCGCGGCAATCAGGGCGGCAAGCAAGAATCTTCGTCGCGCAAGAAGAGCGCCTCGAAGGAAGGCGAATCGTCGAAGTCCTCGTCGCGCAAGCCGCGCAACAGGGGCGGCAACGCGCAGTCGAAGCCGCGTCCGGGGCATAAGTCCAGCGGCCTGCAGCAGCCCCGTGATGCGAAGTCGCAGGGCGGCCAGCAGAATCAGCAGAAACAGGGCGGTGGCGCGCATCGTCGCAGCCGTCGCCGAAGCCATACGTCGGGAGGCGAATCCCATGAGTAATGCCGGCGCTTGCGTCGATTACGCTCTTTTTACCGATCTCTACCAGCTCACCATGGCCCAGGGCTATTGGCAGAGCGGAAAGGCCGATGAAGAGGCCTGCTTCAACATGTATTTCCGCGCGAACCCCTTTTCGGGCGGATACACCGTGGCCTGCGGCATGGCGCAGCTCGCCGAGATGTTCGAGACGTTCTCGTTCGACGATGGCGACATCGAGTATCTGGCTGGGCTTTCCGCGCCTGCGGGCGGTCCGCTGTTCGACCCGTCCTTCCTGCAGTATCTGAAGGACATGGAGCTCACGCTCGACGTGGATGCGGTGCACGAGGGAACGCTCGTGTTCCCCAACGAGCCGCTCGTGCGCGTGAAGGGCCCCATCATCCAGTGCCAGCTTGTTGAAACGGCGCTTCTGAACTGCGTTAACTTCCAGTCGCTCATAGCCACGAAGGCTGCGCGCGTGTGCCTGGCGGCGGGTGGCCCCGTTGCCGAGTTCGGCCTGCGGCGCGCCCAGGGCACGGGTGGCCTGTGGGCCAGCCGCGCGTCCGTGGTGGGTGGCTGCGCTTCCACGAGCAACGTGCTTGCGGGCAAGATGTTCGACATCCCCGTGTCGGGCACCCATGCTCATTCGTGGGTTATGGCCTTCGAAGACGAGATTACGGCGTTCCGCACGTACGCGAAGCTGTTCCCGCGCAACTGCGTTCTTCTCATCGATACCTACGATGTGAAGCAGGGCCTGGAAAACGCCATCACCGTGGGCCTCGAGATGAAGGAACGCGGCGAGAAGCTCCTCGGCGTGCGCATCGACTCGGGCGACCTGGCATGGCTCGCCAAGGAATGCCGTGCGCGCCTCGACGAGGCCGGCCTGCCGGAAACGGGCATCGTCCTTTCCAACGACCTCGACGAATACGCCATCCACTCCATTTGCGAGCAGGGCGCCATCGTGGGCAGCTGGGGCGTGGGCACCAAGCTCGCCACCGCGTACGACCAGCCCACGCTCGGCGGCGTGTACAAGCTCTCCGCCACGCGCAACCCGGGCGAGGCCTCGTGGCGCGACCATGTGAAGGTAACCGAGAGCACCGCCAAGCTCACGTTCCCCGGCGTGCTCGACATTCGCCGCTACTACATGGAAGATGGCTCCATCGCAGGCGACATGGTGTTCGACGTGAACGAGCCCATCAATGCTGAAGAGCGCATCGTCGACCCCACCGACGAGCTGCGTCAGAAGACGCTTTCCGGCCTCACGCACGAAACGCTTCTGCATCCGCTCGTGAAGGGCGGGGAAGTGGTGCTGCCCGCCGAATTCCGCGACGCCATGAAGGCGCGCGAACGTGCGGTCGAGGGCTTCTCGCGACTCGACGAGTCGCGCAAGCGCCTCTACAACCCCCATTCGTATCCTGTTGGTTTGGAAGCTGGCCTCTTTGCTCGTCGTCGCGACCTGGCGGCGCATCTTCGTGGCCTGAAATAGGTGTGTCGTGATTCGCGTTATTGCAGACTCAACGGTCTATCTGCCGCCCGAAGTGCGCAATGCGCCCGATGTGCGCGTGCTTTCGCTTTTCGTGCGTCATGCGGGCGAGGAATACGTCGAAGCCGAAATGGACATCGACGCATTTTATGCGCGCATCGGCGAAATGATTGACGATATTCCCACGTCGAGCCAGCCTTCGCCCCTTACCGTCGAGGAAGAGCTCGAAGACGCGGCCCTTGCGGGCGATTCCGTGATCTGCCTCTGCGTGTCGTCAGTGCTCTCGGGCACGTACGAAGGCCTCATTCGCGCGGCTCGCGTGGTGGAGGCACGCCACGCGTCGTTCGAATATGCCATCATCGACACCAGTTCCACCGGCGGCGATTCCACCGGTGCCGCGCTCGAGGCGCTCGACGCCGCGCGTGCGGGCCATTCGCTGCCCCATTGCGTGCAGCGCGCCCTGTTCGGCGTGCAGAGCTCGCGCATCATCTTCGCGCCCGAGTCGCTCGACTACCTGCGTGCGGGCGGTCGCATCGGTGCGGCTGGCGCCCTCCTGGGCGGCCTGATGAACATCCGCCCCGTGCTCACCGTCACCGATGGCGGCGTGCGCGTGCTTGCGAAGGTCCGCTCGCAGAAGAAGGCGCTCGCGCGCATCTTCGCGCAGCTCGAGCAGGACATTCAGGAAGCCGGCGGCCTGAAGCGCCTCGTGGTGCATTACATCGGCAGCAAGGATCGCGCCGTGGAATGGGCACGCGAGGTAGTGGAGCCCTACGTGGGGCATCCCGTGGATGTCGTTCCCGTTAGCCCTGTCGTCGGGTGCCATGTGGGTCCCGCGATGGGCATCGCATACCAGTGCAATAACCCCCTTGCCCTGAAAATCACGGGCAATGTGCAGCAGCTCGCCTGCACGCATTAGCAGAATAGAGGTCTTATGCAGCCAAAGTGCAATCTGATCGTGGACTCCTGCTGCGATCTTCCCGTCAGCGCAATCGACAAGCCGGGCGTGTCGCTCATCAAGTTCCCGTACGTGCTCGATGGCGTCGAGCACATCGACGACTTGTACCAGTCCACGTCTCCGCGCGATTTCTTCGCCGCCATGTGCGACAAGAAGCGCCAGCCTCCCACCACGTCGCAGCTGCCCGCGCGCGTGCTGCACGATGAGTTCGAGAAGGCGTACGCGAGTGGCGTTCCCACGGTGTACCTCAGCTTTTCCAGCGGCCTTTCCGGCAGCTACGACGCCGCGGTCCTCATGCGCGATTCGCTTGCCGCGCAGCATCCCGATGGAAGGCTCTACGTGGTCGACACCAAGCTCGCTTCCATCGCCGAGGGCCTGCTCGTCATGGGAGCCATCGAGCAGCGCGATGCCGGCCTTTCCGCCGAGGAAATGGTCGCATGGGTTGAAGAGGCTCGCTACTTCGTGAACGCGCAGTTCATGGTCGACGACCTCGAGGCGCTGCGCCGTGGCGGCCGAATTCCCTCGGGCGTTGCGCTGGCGGGCGCGAAGCTCGACGTGAAGCCGCTTCTGGGCTTCGACCTCGACGGCCACCTGTCGCTCGTGGGCATGGCGCGCGGTCGCAAGAAGGGCATTCGCCAGCTGGCCGAATACTATTCCAAGCACTACGATGCCGCCGCTGGCTCCAACCAGGTGCTCATGGGCAATGCCGATTGCCCGAAGGACATGGAGCGCCTGCGCGGCGAGGTGGGGAAGGTCAACCCCACGGCGGTGTTTGTCGATTCCAGCATTGGGCCCGTCATCGGCAGCCATGTGGGCGCCGGCATGCTGGCTGTGGTGTTCTGGGGCCCCGACCGCCGCGAAGAGCTTTCCGTTACCGATCGAATCGCACGTAGAGTGAAGGGAAAATAGCAACCTATGAACTACAAGTGCAATCTCATCATCGATTCATGCTGCGACTTGCCGAAGGAAATGTGGGACGTTCCGGGCGTTACCATGCTGCCCTTCACGTATTCCGACGACGTGGCCAGCTTCGTCGACGACTCGTTCCAGAGCCGCACGCCCCACGAATTCTACGAGTGGATCGCCAAGGGCGCCGCGCCCAAGACGTCGCAGCCCAGCCAGATGGTCTACGAGGAGGCGTTCCGCGCCGCCGTCGAGTCGGGCGTTCCCACGGTGTACCTGTGCATGTCGAGTGGCATCTCTGGCGCATATGATGGCGCAATCATGGCGCTCGATCGCATGAAGCGCGAATTCGGCGAGGATATCGAGCTCTACGTGGTCGACACGCTCATCGGATCCACGCCGCTGGGCCTGTTCGTGCAGGAGGCCATGCGCCTGCAGCAGAGCGGCATGTCCGCGCGCGAGCTGGCCAACTGGGCAACCGAGGCGCGCTACTTCACGCACATCATCTTCATGGTGGAAGACCTCGAGTGCCTCCATCGCGGCGGTCGCATTCCCGCCAGCGTGGCCGTTGCCGGCGCCAAGCTCGACGTCAAGCCGCTGCTCACGTTCGACCTGCAGGGCAAGCTGTCCATCATCGGCGCTTCGCGCGGCCGCAAGAAGGGCATGAAGCGCATGGTCGATTACTACCTGAAGAATCGCGACGTCGACTCCCTTGGCAAGCCCATCGCGGTGGGCAACGCCGATGTGGAGCACGATTCCGAAAAGCTCGAGGCGATGATCTGCAAGCAAGATGAGGGCGCCATGTTCCTGAACCTGAACATTGGACCCACGATCGGGTGCCACGTTGGCCCGGGCATGCTCTCGTGCTGCTTCTGGGGCAACGACCGCAGGAAGAACCTATCGGTGTCCGACCGCATCGCCAACAGGGTCAAGTCGAATTAATAGATGGTCTGCGGGGTGCCACGGCGCCCCGCTTCAATGAGAAGGGAAACGAAATGCCCAAGTCATTTGTGTTTGTTGGACATCAGGGTATTGGATCGGTGCTGGCTCAGAATCTCGCTGCGGCTGGTTTCCCCGCTGCATCCGATGTCGATTCCGCCGATGTCATCTTCACGTTCTGCACGTCGCAGGAAGCGCTCGAGAACGTCTACCTCGAGGAAGAGGGCATCATCTCGACGGCCCAGCCCGGCTCGTACCTGGTTGACTTCAGCGCCACGACCCCGGCGTTCGCGCGCGAGCTTTCCGCGGTTGCCCAGGTGAACGACCTGCATATCGTGGAGGCGCCGCTTGTGGTGCGCGACGTTACCGTGCAGAACGCATACGCCAACCCCCAGAACCTGCTGGCTCTCGTGGCGGGCGAGGAGGCCGACGCCAACGAGGTGGCCCAGATGCTCGCTGCCGTCGTGGGCGCGGTCGAACCGTGCGGCGGTGCGGGCGAAGCCCAGCTCGCCAAGTGCGCGTTCACCATTCAGCAGGTCATGCAGCTGCAGGCGTTCATGGAAGCCGACGCCCTCTGCCGCGCTTCGGGTGGCCTCTCCGCCGCCGTGGGCGCAGCCGACCGCGTGGTACGCTCGCAGATGGTTCCCGCGCATATCCAGAACCTCGCTTCCGCATTGGAAGAGGGAAGCTTCACGAGCACGTGCACGGTGGAGGTGCTCCTGAACGAAATCGAGGCGGTGCTCGCGTGCGCCGACGAGATCAATCTCATCGTGCCCCTTTCCGAGGCAGCCGATTACCTGCTGCGCCTGCTGGCCACCATTGGCGGCGTCGACATGGCCGCGTCGGCGCTTTCCCTCGTCTATCGCGACGAGGAGGAAAGCTCCAAGTACGGCCTCGACTGGAACCGCGCGCAGGAAGCCTACACGTCGCTGGGCGCCGTCGATGATTACGACGACGAAGACGACGATGACGAGTGCGACTGCGGCCATCATCACCATCACCACGATGAAGGGTTTGGCACGTTCGGTGACTACTCTGCCAACTAGCTGCGAACTCTGTCCCCGCCGCTGCGATGCGAACCGTGCGGCGGGCGAGCGCGGCGTGTGCGGCGCGGCCAACGAGCTGCGTATCGCGCGCGCTGCGCTTCACGAATGGGAAGAGCCGCCCATCAGCGTGGGCGCGGGCAGTGGCGCGGTGTTCTTCAGCCATTGCCCCCTGCGTTGCATCTTCTGCCAGAATGCCCAGATTGCCTGCGGCGAACATGGTACCGATATTCCAGTCGAGCGCTTGGCGCGCATCTTCGTGGAACTGCGCGCGCAGGGCGCGGCGAACATCAACCTCGTCACGCCGAGCCATTACTTTCCGCATATCCGCGAAGCCCAGCGCCTCCTGCGCGCGAGCGAAGCCGAAGGCGCCCAGGAGCGCCTGGGTGCCGGCGATTGCTCGCCTTATGAGCGCGATCGCCTGGAAAAGCGCGCTTTCGAGCTGCCGTTCATCTGCAATACGAGTGGATACGAACGTGCGTTGACCTTGCGTGAATATGCCGACTGCGTCGATGTGTACCTCGCCGATTTCCGCTACTGGCGCGATGGCGAAAGCGACGCCGCGCGTAGGTACTCCCGTGCGCCCGAGTACTTTGACGTGGCCTCGAAAGCGCTGGCTCAGATGGTCGAGAATGCGGGCGAGCCCGCCTTTGGTCCCTTCGCGGGTAGGGAGCGCCTCGAGCGCGGCGTGGTGGTGCGTCATCTGCTCATGCCCGGACGCCTGCGCGAAAGCGAGCGCATCCTCTCGTACCTGTGGAGCGAATACGGCGCGAGCGTGCTCTACAGCATCATGAACCAGTACACGCCCATGCGCGCTTTCCCCGAGGCACCCGAGCTTGATGCGCCCGTACCCGAAGAGGAATACGAGCGCCTTCTCGACTTTGCCGATGGGCTGGGGATGCCGGAGTACTTCTGGCAAGAGGGCGGTGCGGCCAAGCAGAGCTTCATCCCCGCGTTCGATAACACGGGCGTGCTCTAGAGGCGTCTCGAATGCCTGCCGAGCAGGCTCTTTCGCTCGAGTGTGATGTTCTTGTCTCGCGCCCTACGGAAAAAGCTACAACTGTGGTAAAGTATTCTGCTGTATCTCTATGCCCTGTTTCGTGTGGGGAACAGGGTAATGTAAGCAGCTGTGAAAGGAAGTAACGTGGCAGCAGCCTCTCGTAGAACTTCTGAAAAAGCAACTCATCTCGATGTCGAGCAAGACGAAGCCATCGATCTGGAAGACGTCGAAGCGCCCGAAACGGTAACCGACGACGCTCCCGAAGACGAAACCGCCACGAACGAGGATTCCCTCGTAAAGGATGGCGACGATCTGCTCGAAGGTATCCCCGAGGAAGAGCTCAAGGCAACTACTAACGTCAACCTTCCCAAGGTGACGCATGCGCGTTCGCGCACGGGCCGCGGCCGTCGTTCCTCCGATACCTCCGTCGCGCTCCTCACCGGCGACCCCGTTCGCATGTACCTGAAGGAAATCGGCAAGGTCCCCCTTCTGAACGCTTCCGAGGAAATCGACCTCGCCATGAAGATCGAGGCTGGCGTGGAAGCCACCGAAAAGCTCGAAGCCGCCGAAGAAGAGGGCATCGAGCTCGAGCGCCGCGAGCGCCGTCGCCTCACGCGCATCGAGCAGGTGGGCCTCGACGCGAAGCAGCAGCTCATCGAAGCCAACCTTCGTCTCGTCGTTTCCATCGCCAAGCGCTACGTGGGCCGTGGCATGCTCTTCCTCGACCTCATTCAGGAAGGCAACCTGGGCCTCATTCGCGCCGTCGAGAAATTCGACTACACCAAGGGCTTCAAGTTCTCCACGTATGCTACGTGGTGGATCCGTCAGGCCATCACGCGCGCCATCGCCGACCAGGCCCGCACCATCCGCATTCCCGTGCATATGGTGGAAACCATCAACAAGCTCGTGCGCATCCAGCGCCGCCTGCTGCAGGACCTCGGCCGCGAGCCAACCCCCGAGGAAATCGCCGAGGAAATGGACCTCACGCCCGATCGCGTGCGTGAAATTCAGAAGATCAGCCAGGAACCCGTTTCCCTCGAAACGCCCATCGGCGAAGAGGAAGACAGCCAGCTGGGCGACTTCATCGAAGACGATGCCGCCATCGTGCCACCCGACGCCGCAAGCTTCAGCATGCTGCAGGAGCAGCTCACCAAGGTGCTCGACGGTCTGGCCGAGCGCGAGCGCAAGGTCATCATGCTCCGCTTCGGCCTGCAAGACGGCCATCCTCGCACGCTCGAGGAAGTGGGCAGGGAATTTGGCGTTACGCGCGAACGTATTCGCCAGATCGAGAGCAAGACGCTTGCCAAGCTCCGTCACCCCAGCCGCAGCTCGAAGCTGAAGGATTACCTGGAAGATTAAACGGGCTTTCCGCTTGCCTTAGCGCTGGCATTCCGCTGCATGTCACTCGCGTGCGTGCTCGGGATGCCAGTTTTCTTTTGCCAGCCGCCGTGGCGGCGCCAACGATTGCAAGGAGTCGACATGACCACTACCATCAGCGTTCCCGACGCCCACGGCGGTGCGGAACATCAGGTCGAGGTGAACGACGCCAAGGTGCGCCAGTTCGTCGACCGCGTGCGCAAAGTGGCCAAGGAGCGCCGCAAATGGGCGAAGCGCGAGCATATTGCCTGCTATCGCGTGTACGATGCCGACATCCCCGAATACAACGTCGCCATCGAGCTCTTCGAGGGAGCGGGGGAATCGGCGGGGGAGCGCTATTGCGTTGTCGCCGAGTATCGCGCGCCTAGCTCCATCAGCGAGGACGTTGCCGCCGCGCGCTTTTCCGACGTGCTTGCCGTCGTGCCCTTCGCGCTCGACGTTTCCGCCGAAAACGTGTTCGCCAAGCAGCGCCGTCGTGCCAAGGGCGGCGGGCAGTACACGCACGAGCAGCACGAATCCCGTGTTGCGTTCACCTCGGAGCCTGATTTCCGCAAGCAGAGCGACTACCTCGTCGAGCTCGACTTCTCGGGGTACCTCGATACGGGCCTGTTCCTCGATCACCGCGTGACGCGCCAGATGGTTGGCCGCATGGCCGAGGGAACGCGCTTTCTGAACCTCTTCTCGTATACGGGCACGGCCACGCTACACGCGGCTGGTGGCGGTGCGTTCTCGACGACCACCGTCGACATGTCGCAGACGTATCTCGACCGTGCGCGCAGGAACATGAAGCGGAACGGCTTCACGGGCGCGCCGCATCATTTCGTGCGCGCCGACGTGACCAGCTGGATCGTGCAGGAGGCACGCACGTCTCACCGGTACGACCTCGTGTTCTGCGACCCTCCCACGTTCAGCAACGGCAAGGCGATGGGCGAGCGCACCTGGGATGTGCAGCGCGACCACGCTAAGCTTCTCGTTGCAATCGCGAACGTGCTGAAGGAAGGAGGCGCCATCGTGTTCAGCTGCAACCTGCGTGGGTTTAAGATCGATGCCGACGCCCTGGATGCGGCTGGCCTGGCGGTGGAGGATATCAGCGAGCGCACCATTCCGCATGATTTCGAGCGCAACCCGAAGATTCACCGCTGCTTCCTCGTTACTCGCAAGGGCGATGCCCCTGCGAATGCGTAGAAGCAGCGGTGCTCGTTTCGCATCGCGCATAAGCCCCAGTGCATAAGCCCCAGCACAAAAGATAACGCCGTCCCGTGGGACGGCGTTTCGCATGTACGCTGCAGCGTTCGCGCTAGCGGTTTTCGACTTCGAACTTCTTCATGAAGTCGATGAGCGCTTCCACGCCCGCCTTCGGCATGGCGTTGTAGATGCTGGCGCGCAGGCCGCCCACGCTGCGATGGCCCTTCAGGTTCGTAAGGCCAGCTGCGTTCGCTTCCTTGGCGAACTTGGCGTCGAGGTCGGCATCGCCCGTGACGAAGGTCACGTTCATCATGCTGCGGTCTTCCTTGGCCGCAACGCCGCGGAACAGCGCGCTCTCGTCGATTGCGTCGTAGAGGAGCTGCGCCTTTTCCTCGTTGAGCTTCTGCACGGCTTCAAGGCCGCCCAGTTCCTTCAGGTACTTGAACACGAGGCCGCACATGTAGATGTTCCAGCAGGGCGGGGTGTTGTACAGGCTCTTCTTGTCGACGTGCGTCTTGTAGTTCATCATGACCGGCACGCCGTCGATGGCGCCTTCGGGCACCAGGTCGTGGCGTACGATGACGATCTGCACGCCCGAGGGTCCAACGTTCTTCTGAACGCCTGCGTGGATGAGGCCGAACTTGCTCACGTCTACGGGTTCGGAAAGGAACATGCTGCTCTGGTCGCTTACCAGGATCTTGCCCTTGGTGTCGGGCAGGCTGTTGAAGCGGATGCCATGCACCGTTTCGTTCTGGCAGAGGTAGACGTAGTCGGCGTCGCTGGAAATGGCGAGGTCGGAGCAGTCGGGCAGGTGGCTGAAGTTGTCTTCGGCGCCGGTTGCCACGATGCGTGCGTCGATGAAGCGCGCCGCTTCCTGCTGCGCCTTCTTCGACCACTGGCCCGTGACGATGTAGTCGGCCACGCCGTTCTTCGCCAGCGACAGGTTCATGGGCACGGCCGCGAACTGCAGGCTGTCGCCGCCCTGCAGGAAGAGCACGTCGTAGTTGGCGGGAATGCCCATGAGGTCGCGCAGGTCCTGCTCGGCGTTATCGATGATGCCCTGGAAGGCGGGGGAGCGATGGCTCATTTCCATCACTGACATGCCACACCCCTGGTAATCCATCATATCGGCTGCCGCCTGGGCAAGTACGGGCTCGGGCAGAATTGCCGGGCCGGCCGAGAAATTGTAAACGCGTGGCATGGAACCTCCTTTGCATCGAATTGTCTCAACGACTGTAACACTCTATAGTGCTTTCGGGCGCGGAATTCTCAGCCCGGGGGATAACCATGCGTCATCTTCACGGTTACCGGGAAAACGCTTACTTTAGTCTGCGATAGTATTGTGTATTTGCGATAAGCTATCCGGGTAAGCACTAGAATGGGCAAAATCACCGAAGGGCGGTGAGCCGGTATTCCGGCGCATATAAAGGAGGTTCAGGATGACCGAAGAAAACAAGCTCGGCGCGAAAATCACCACGCTGCGCGAAGCGCACCACATCTCTCAGCAGGACCTTGCTGACCGCACCGGTGCCGATCTTGCGACCATCCAGGGCCTTGAGGCAGGGGAATTACCTCCTTCTCTTGCTCCGCTCATTAAGATTACGCGCGCCCTGGGCGTACGCCTGGGCACGCTCATGGACGACGACGAGAACCTGGGCCCTGCGTACATCTCGCAGTCCCAGATGAAGGAAGTCGTGCGCATGAAGAGCCTGGAAACGGCCAGCGACGCCGGCGACCTGTCGTACTTCAGCCTGGCCGCGGGCCATCCTTCGCGCCACATGGATCCGTTCGTGATCACCATCTCCCCCTCGGGCGAGCTCGACCACAAGCTGGTGGGCCACGAGGGCGAGGAATTCCTCTTCGGCCTGGAAGGCGAAGTGGAAATCGAGTATGGCAAGGAACTCTACGTCCTGCATCCGGGCGAGTCGATCTACTACGACTCCATCGTGCCTCATCAGGTGCGTGCCCATAAGGGTCAGACGGCGAAGTTCCTGGCGTGCGTGTACACGCCGGTGTAGGGCGAGGGTTCATCATGGCAGAAGAGAACAACCAGAATAACCGCGACCACCTGCGCGAGGAGTTCGGCTGGACGCCGGCTGAAATCGCGCATCGTCGCGAGCAGCAGAAGGAATTCGACAACCCGTCGCCCCGTGCCGATGGCACGCCGGTTGTGCCGGGCGACCTCGATTTCCCCATGCATTCCGAAAAGACCATCGGGCAGTACCTGCGCGAGCGCGCCGAAATCGAGCCCGACCACGAGTTCATGGTCTACCCCGACCGCAACCTGCGCTGGACGTACGCCGAATTCGACGAGCGCACCGACAATCTGGCGCGCGGTATGCTCTACATCGGCATGCGCCCCGGCGACCACTTGGGCGTGTGGGCGCGCAACGTGCCCGACTGGGTGACGTTCATGTACGCCTGCGCGAAGATTGGCGTGGTCATGGTCACCATGAACCCCGTCTTCAAGAGCCACGAACTCGATTACGTGCTGAAGCAGAGCGACATGAAGGCCCTGTGCATCATCGACTCGTTCCGCGACATCGACTACAAGGAAATCGTGCGCGAGCTCATCCCCGAATCGCTCACGCAGCAGCGCGGGTACCTGAATACGGAAAATTACCCGTTCCTGAAGAACCTCATCTACATGGGGCCCGAAAAGCATCGCGGCTTCTACAGCGTGCCCGAACTGCTCCTGCTGGGCCAGCATGTGGCGGAAGAGGAGCTCTACGAGGTCACGAAGTCGTTCGACAACAACGACTGCGTGATGATGCAGTACACGAGCGGCACCACGGGCTTCCCCAAGGGCGTCATGCTCACGCATCGCAACATCCTCAACGACGGCTTCTTCATCGGCGAGGGCATGAAGCTCACGCCGAACGACCGCGTGTGCCTGCCCGTGCCGTACTTCCATTGCTTCGGCTGCGTGCTGGGCATCATGGCCATCCTCACGCATCGCGCCACCATCGTGGGCGTGGAAAGCTTCGACGCGGAAATGGTGCTGCGCGCCATCGACCGCGAGAAGGCCACGGCCGTGTATGGCGTTCCCACCATGTACATTGCCGAGTTGAACCACCCCAACTTCAGCAAGTACGACATGAGCAGCCTGCGCACGGGCATCATGGCGGGCAGCCCCTGCCCGCCGGCCACCATGGCCGAGGTCATCGACAAGATGAACATGAAGGACATCACCATCTGCTACGGCCTCACCGAAACGAGCCCCGTGTTCACGCAGACGAGCGTCGACGACGACATCGACCACAAGTGCCATACGGTGGGTCGCAAGCACCCGCCCGTGAGCGTGAAGGTCATCGACCCGAACGACGGCCACGAGTGCGGTCCCGGCGAGCATGGCGAGCTGTGCTGCAAGGGCTACAACGTCATGAAGGGCTACTACAAGATGCCCGATAAGACGGCCGAAGCCATCGACGAAGACGGCTATTTGCATTCGGGCGACATGGGCACGGTCGACGAAGACGGCTACTACCGCGTTACCGGCCGCATCAAGGACATGATCATCCGCGGCGGCGAGAACATCTACCCGCTCGAGGTTGAAAACTTCCTGCTCACCATGCCCGGCGTGCTCGACGCGCAGGTCGTTGGCATCCCCGACGAGAAGCTCGGCGAAATCGTGGGCGCCTTCATCCGCACGCGCCCCGGCTTCGAAGGCATGACCGAGGAAGACGTGCGCGCGTACGCCATTCCGCGCATCGCCCGCTTCAAGGTGCCCAAGCGCGTGTTCTTCATCGACGAGTTCCCCATGAACCCGGCCAAGAAGGTGCAGAAGTTCAAGCTGCGCGAAATGGCCAAGGAGCTCACCGATCGCGTGAACCAGAGCGTGTTCTCGAACGAGGAAGCGCTGCGCGAAAGCCAGGAAGACGATTCCAAGGGCGGTATGTTCCGCGAGCACTAATAGCGCGCTGCGAATACGCATGAGCGGGGTGGCTGGCTGTGCCGGTCGCCCCGCTTTCGCATGCCCCGCATTTTGTGTTGCGCGTGCGTTTATTTTGCAATCTTTTGTATCCTTAGCCCCAAGACGGGTATCGTATACGCGCGTTGGCAGAATACGCGCGGGTGTGGCGGAATTGGCAGACGCGCCAGATTTAGGTTCTGGTGGGGCAACCCGTGAAGGTTCAAGTCCTTTCACCCGCACCAACAAGAAGCGTTTAGCTGCTGAAACGTACATGGATGCGCTCATTGCGCATTCCTGGGCAAAGATAAACAGATGGAGGATTTCGAGTGGAAACCAAAGTTCAGGCTCTGGACGGCAACCAGAAGAAGCTGACGATCACGATCGACGCCAAGGAAGTCGATGCGCGCATCAAGAAGCAGTACAAGGACTTCGCGTACAAGTACAATTTCCCCGGGTTCCGCAAGGGCAAGGCTCCCCGTCCCGTCATCGACAACGTGCTGGGCAAGGAAGCCGTGGTGGCCACCGTCACCGACGACGTGCTGAACTCCCTGTATCCCCAGGCTATGGACGCTGAAGACCTGATTGCCATCAGCCAGCCCCAGTTCGAGGACGCCGAGGCCATGGTGGAAGCCGGCAAGCCCTTCAGCTTCACCGTCACCGTGGAAACCCGTCCCGAGTTCGAGCTCTCCAGCTACGACCAGATTTCCGTCAAGCTTCCCTCCGAAGAAGCCACCGACGCCGAAATCGACGAGCAGATCGAAGAGCTGCGCAACTATTACTACACGTTCGAAGATGCTGCCGCTAACGCGAAGCTCAAGGAAGACAGCTTCGCCGAGCTGGCCATTTCCGCCAAGGACGAAGAGGGCAACGCCATCGAGTCGCTGGAAAGCGAATCTCGCCTGTACCAGCTTGGTCAGGGCCTGTTTCCCGCTAGCTTCGATGCCGAACTGGTGGGCATGAAGAAGGGCGATTCCAAGTCCTTCGAAATCGACATGGCCGCCGAGCCTTCCATGATGGCTGCCAGCTCGAAGGCCAAGGTTGCCTTCGAGGTTACGGTCAACCAGGTCAAGAAGCGCATCCTTCCCGAAATCACCGACGAGTGGGCTCGTGAGACGGCTGGCTTCGAGGGCGGCGTCGAGGAACTCCGCTCCCGCGTTGCCGACAGCATCAAGGATCAGAAGTCCCAGATGATGCCCCGCCTGCGCGAGAACGAGGCTCTCTACGCCATTCAGGAACGCCTGCAGGGCGAAGCTCCCGCTTCCCTGTGCGAGCAGGAAGAGCAGAACCTGCTGCAGAACTTCTTCATGCAGATCCAGCAGTCCGGCATGACCTTCGACGGCTACCTGGCTCAGATGGGCATGACCCCCGACACCTTCAAGGACGACCTGAAGCGTCAGGCCAAGGATGTCACCGAGCAGGACCTGGCTCTCGACGCCTGGGCTCGCAACGCCAAGATCGAAGTTACCGATGCCGACATCACGGCTGAATTCGAGAAGGCCGGCGCCGAAGACCCCGCCGCCCTCGAGCGCGAATGGCGCGAGGCTGGCCGCATCGCTTCCCTGCGTGCGGGCATGCGCCGCACCCGTGCCCTCGATGCCATCATCGAAGGCATGAAGGTCGAAGAGCTCAAGCCGGGCGAGAAGCTGAACAGCGTTGCCGCCGAAGAGGCCGAGAAGGAAGCCGCTCCCGCGGCCGAGGCCAAGGAAGAGGCTCCCGCAGCAGCTTCCGCCGAAAAGCCGAACAAGACCGCTCTGAACAAGATGAAGGTCGCCGAGCTGAAGGAACTGGCCGAGGGCAAGGGCATCGACACCAAGGGTCTGAAGAAGGCCGACCTGGTCGAAGCTATTCTCGCTGCCGAATAAGCACGCGGGGAACCGTAGCAACGTTACGTCGCGTAAACACGATTGCGTAATGATAACGGGTTGGCGGCATGAGTCGTCAACCCGTTTCACTTACGTATAATGTCTGCAGTCAATTAGGAACCAATGTAGAACAGAGGTCGTTTATGAACGAATTTGTTACTCCGCAATCAGCGCTTATTCCTTATGTCATCGAGCAGTCGCCCCGTGGCGAGCGCAGCTACGACATCTATTCCCGCCTGCTCAACGAGCGCATCGTCTTCCTGGGCGAGGCAATCGACGACAACGTGGCCAACTCCGTGGTAGCGCAGCTGCTGCACCTGGAGTCCGCCGATCCCGAGAAGGATATCTCGCTGTACATCAACAGCCCCGGAGGCAGCGTTACCGCTGGTCTGGCCATCCTCGATACGATGAACTACATCCGCTGCGATGTGAGCACCATCTGCATCGGCCAGTGCGCTTCGATGGCAGCCGTTCTGCTTTCCAGCGGCAAGAAGGGCAAGCGCTACGCTCTGCCGAACAGCCGCGTCATGATCCACCAGCCTTCTGGTGGTGCCCAGGGCCAGCAGACGGAAATCGCCATCGTCGCCAAGGAAATCCTCTACATCCGCGAGCGCTTGAACCAGATCCTGGCCGAGAATTCCGGCCAGAGCCTGGAAACCATCCAGCGCGACACCGAGCGCGATAACTTCATGAGCGCAACCCAGGCCATGGAATACGGCCTCATCGACCAGGTTGTCTCTTCCCGTATCGCGCAGAACGCATAAGCAACCCCAAGGGAACAGGGCAGGATAGAACTCTATGACGAAAAACAGGAACGAAGGTCCCCGCGAGGAAGACATCAGGTGCGCCTTCTGCGGTAAGTCGCCGCAGCAGGTGAACTCCATGATCAGCGGGCCCAACGGCATCTGCATCTGCGATGAGTGCATCTCGGTGTGCGCCGAGGCCATGATGCGCGATATGGGCATGCACGCCCACGATGCATACGAGAACCCCGAGCTCGCCTCGTCTTTCGAGTCCGACGAGCCGGCTCCCGCCGACGTCTTGGAAAACCTGCCCACTCCCCACGAGCTCTACGATCGCCTCAGCGATTTCGTGGTGGGGCAGGAGGAAGCCAAGCGCGCGCTTTCCGTTGCCGTGTACAACCACTACAAGCGCATCAGCCTCGATGCCGACGCCTCCGACGACGATGTCGAGCTCGCGAAGAGCAACATCATGCTTCTGGGCCCCACGGGCAGCGGCAAGACGCTCCTCGCGCAAACGCTTGCGCGCACGCTGCGCGTTCCCTTCGCCATCGCCGACGCCACCACGCTCACCGCAGCGGGCTACGTGGGCGAAGGCGTCGAGAACATCCTGCTCAAGCTCATCACCGCGGCCGACTTCGACATTCCCCGCGCTGAAATCGGCATCGTCTACATCGACGAGGTCGACAAGATCGCGCGCAAGGCGGAAAACCTCTCCATCACGCGCGACGTGTCGGGCGAGGGCGTTCAGCAGGCGCTCCTGAAGATCGTCGAGGGCTGCGAGGCAAGCGTTCCGCCGCAGGGCGGCCGCAAGCATCCCCAGCAGGAGCTCATCCACATCGACACCACGAACATCCTGTTCATCCTGGGCGGCGCGTTCGTGGGCCTGTCCGATATCATCGCCGAGCGCGTGGGCAAGAGCGGCATCGGCTTCAACGCCGAGCTGCCGGAAAGCAAGAAGCACGAAGACGCGGAACTGCTGGCTCAGGTTCTTCCCGAAGACCTGAACAAGTTCGGCATGATCCCCGAATTCGTGGGTCGCATCCCGGTTGTCACGAACCTCAAGGAGCTTTCCGAAGCCGACCTCGTGCGCATTCTCACCGAGCCCCGCAATGCCCTGGTCAAGCAGTACCATCGCATGTTCGAGTTCGAGAACAGCGAGCTCGTGTTCGAGCCCGAGGCCCTCTCCGCCATCGCGCGCAAGGCCCTCGAGCACAATACCGGTGCCCGCGGCCTGCGTTCCATTTGCGAGAATATCCTGATGGATATCATGTACGACTTGCCCGAATTCACCGAAGCAACTACGGTTGTCGTACGCGCAAGCGACGTAACGGGCGAAACCAAGCCCGAAATCAAGCCCCGCGCCAGTGTTGTGGCTGCTGCGGGCGAAGAAGCGGTAAGCGCATAAGCTTTCGACCTTCGCATGCCCGCTTCGAGCATGCGAAGGTCGTGTTGTGTCTATAGTGGAAAGGTAGAAGCGGCAATGGCCGATAAGAAGAAGATCGATTTCGATTTTGCGGCGCATGAAGCGCCTCTGTTCAAGGCATGGAACGAGGGCGGCTACTTCAAGCGCACGCCTGGTTTTGGCAAACATGAAAACGATTGCTATACCGTCGTCATTCCGCCTCCCAACATCACGGGCATGCTGCACATGGGCCATGCGCTCGACGACACCATCCAGGATGCCTGCATCCGCCGCGCGCGCATGCAGGGCTACCAGACGCGCTGGATCCTGGGCACCGACCACGCTGGCATCGCAACGCAGACGAAGGTCGACAAGAAGCTGGCCGAGGAGGGCATCAGCCGTCTTGAAATCGGCCGCGAGAAGTTCATCGAGGCCTGCTACGACTGGCGTGCCCACTATGGCACCACCATCGTCGAGCAGATCAAGGGCATGGGCTGCAGCTGCGATTACTCCGACGAGCACTTCACGCTCGACCCCGACTACATCGACGCCGTGCGCCGCCTGTTCGTCGAGTGGTATCACGACGACCTCATCTACCGCGGCAAGCGCATCGTGAACTGGTGCCCGCATTGCACCACGGCCATTGCCGACGACGAGGCGGAATATATCGACGAAACCGGTCACCTCTGGTACCTGCGCTACCCGCTCTCGCACCCGATTGACGGGCATGCGTACATCGTCGTGGCAACCACGCGTCCCGAGACCATGCTCGGCGACACGGGCGTGGCGGTTTCGCCGAAGGACCCCGACAAGAAGAAGTTCGTCGGCGCCACGGTGAAGCTGCCCCTCGTCGACCGCGAGATCCCCATCTTCGAGGACTTCGTCGTCGATGCCGGCTTCGGCACCGGTTTCGTGAAGGTCACGCCTGCTCACGACCCCAACGACTGGGGCATGGGGCAGCGCCACGATCTGCCACGTATCAACATCTTCGACGAGACGGCTCACGTGGTTGAAGGCTATGGCAAGTTCAGCGGCATGGACCGCGACGAGGCGCGCGAGGCCGTCGTCGCAGAGTTCGAGAAGCTGGGCCTGCTCGACCACATCGAGGACCACGAGCATTCGGTCATGACCTGCTACCGCTGCCACACCAAGCTCGAGCCGTGGGAGAGCGAGCAGTGGTTCGTCGCCGTCGACAAGCTGAAGAAGCCGGCGGCCGCGGCCGTGGAAACGGGCGAGATCCAATTCCACCCCGCGCGTTGGAAGCAGGTTTACCTGGATTGGCTCGAGACCCTGAAGGACTGGTGCATCTCGCGCCAGCTCTGGTCGGGGCATCGCATTCCCATGTACTACTGCGACGCATGCGGTTGGGAAGATGCCTGCGTCGACGAGCCTGCCGTGTGCCCGAAGTGCGGCGGCGCCATCCGCCAGGACGAGG
>NZ_JAZZJS010000063.1:0-2637 GCF_056180635.1 Denitrobacterium sp.
AGCAAATGATAAGCTTCATAGCGGTGCCTTCCGGTGCCCATCCCATACCCCGGCTGAATTATAAATCGATTCGGCGGATGCGTTGAAGTACATTTACTGTTTTCTGCGGAGATCGCCATACGGGTTGGCTGCCATGCATCATGCGATTGCGGGTTCGTGTTCGACACCGCGCGGTCATGGCGCCATTCGTTTTTGTAATGCGATGCAAAGAACGTAGATTTTGTTTGTGCAATACGGTCTCGAATGCGGATTTTCCCGGTTTGCGCCAAGAATCGGCGTTAGTCGGTTAATGGATTCTTATGCCGTCGATTTTGGCTAAATGGCGGTTTTGTAAAACACCTGTTCAGAGCATCTAATAGAAATTTACTCGTATATCCACCACTGCAAAAGCCCTTGTTCTGATGAAACTGTCAACCGACTAACGCCGATTCTTGGCGCAAACCTGGAAAATCCGCATTCGAGCTACAATCTGACGCTGTCAGATGGCGCCCGGCTCAAGGTCGGCCCCGTAATTCTTGAGTTAATCGACTTGCAATCAGCTATAAGTGCGTTCCGGGGTTGAATTACTGTTCGTGTGGAATGGGTCCTGCATGCGCTCACGAGCCACGCGCGCATGCGCCCACACACCCGCATGCTCCCACGCGCCCGCGAGCCACGCGCCCACACACCTGCGCGCGAAACAGAAGCTCCAGGCACAATTGCTCCGTCAATTCCAAGTATAATAACGAGCAGGTGCAAGCGAGAAAAAAGGAGGAACGATGACTACATTACTGAAGAAACCGGCGATATTCGCCGCGGCCTTCGCAGCCGCCATGGTGCTGATGTTCGGCGTCCTGTGCGCCGCGCCCGCCGCTGCCGTGGCCGACGACGGAAGCCTGGCTGCCGCAGACGGCGCCGCCCTGACCACGCAGCAAGACCTCTCGACCCAGGCCAGCACGGAGAGCATTCCGGTCATCACGAAGATAGTCATCAAGGGATCTAGGGGTAGTACTATTGCGGTCAAATACAACTCGAATGGGCAAATATCGGCTTACTCGAACAGAGTCTACTCTTTCAACAAAAAGGGCGGGATGACGTCCAGCACATGGAAAGACTATGCCGGTGATACCAGCACATTCGACTACACTCTCGACAAAAAGGGTCGCGTGAAAGAGATCGATGGTAGCGCTCTCAACTATGCTATCTACCCCAAATACAACGCGGCAGGTTATGTGGCCAAGGAGGTAGCGGGACCGTACGTCGATGCGTACACGTGGGACGACAATGGCCTCCTGCAGAAAACCGTAACGAAGGGCAGCTCTAGCAAACTTACCTACACGTACACCTATGATTCGAACGACAATCTCGCCACAGCACGCTATAAGAGGCAGGAGTTCGAGTTTAAAAACACGTATGATGGCGACCTCCTGAAGAAGCGCGTCGAGACTGACGATCAAGGTGAGGTGCGCTCTACGACCACGTACACGTACAAGACCATCAAGGTGCCGAAGGCCTTCGCTGCGCAGGTGAAAGCGCAGCAAAAGTGGTTGAAGTACCAGGGTACGACGTTTAATGAGTTCCCCCGACTGGAGTCGATGTATCTGTAATCGATGAAGCGCTTTCTGGCGAAACGTTTCTGAATGGGGGCGGGAGCAATCCTGCCCCCTCATTCTGCTCGGGGATTGGAGCGCTTCCCCGCATGGTATTCCGTTCGCGGGGGAGTCCGCGGGGGCGTTCCGCTCTGCCTACCGGATCGCTGGCTCACCGAGGGCACGTTCGCCCAGGTGATTCGCCCAACGCTCGGTGTAGAACGCGTAGTATGACTTGCCGGTGCGCGCCCGCCGACGCGCGAGGGCTGGCACGTTCATCCACACAAACGACGGCAGTCCTACGAGCGTGAGGTAATGCGGCCCCAGCATGAGCGACTGAATCGTATGGCCGTACTCGTGCACCAACAGCGGCCGCTCGACGCTGTCGCGCGCGGCAGCTGGGTCGCTCGAGCCATGTAGGAAAATGAACATCCCCAGCGAGAGCGCCTTGCGCGATTCCCACGTGGTAACAACGGCCCCGTGAAAGTGGAAATGCGGTCGTCTCGCGTGTGCCAGCAACACGGCGAATCCGATTGCGTTTTGCGGAAAACCCCATGTCACCTGGCCAAACGTATAGGCTACCCGGCGCGCAGATGTTGCAAGTCGGTCACCCTTCAAGCCGCCGGCTGCCTGGCGTGTGGACGCGGCCAGCGATGGTATTGCTGCACAGGAGGCCCCACGTGCAGATGCTGTTAACCGACGGATTGCCAATGACATGCCATACCCCTCTTCTTTGCGGGACGTTTGCTCTTTTGCGTAGTATATCGCGTTACCTTTTCGCGTTGCTTTCTGCCTCACAGCGTTGCGACGCTTCCTGTGGCGTTTCCGCTGGCAGCTCGCTAATTGCGGGAGCCATGCGTCGCTATGCTGAACCTTCCCTCCATCTTGTATAATTAAGCCGTCTACAGGTTCGGGGCAAGGGGGAATGATGAGCACCTTGTTGAGAAAACCGACAACACTCGCCGCCACAAAAGCTGCCTTAGTCACCATTGCCGCCGTTGTGATGCTCGTGTTCGGCATCCTGTGTGCTTCGCCCTCCGTGGCCGCGGCGGATAGCGGCACCCTCAGC
>NZ_JAZZJS010000064.1:0-25413 GCF_056180635.1 Denitrobacterium sp.
TCCCCGGCATCGACGCCGAGCGCATCGTGTTCCTGCTCGAGGAGAAGAACGTCCTCGTGGGCACGGGCGCCGCATGCGCCGCCAACAAGGACACGCGCAGTCACGTGCTCGAAGCCATCGGCCTCGAGCCAACCCTGGCCGACGGAAGCTTGCGCCTCACGCTGGGCCACCTGTCCTCGCGCGAGAATACCGTAGTTGCCGCCCAGCTTATCTCCGCAGCACTGCACAGCGAGTACGAGAGGATGGCGCGATGAGCAAGCCCAAGGTCCTCGTGGGCATGAGCGGTGGCGTGGATTCCAGCGTTTCCGCAGCTCTGCTTATAGAAGCCGGCTACGACGTAACCGGCGCGTACATGAAAAACTGGACGCTCGACATCCCCGGGGCGCGCTGCCCCTGGGCCGACGACCTGGCATACGCGAAGCGCACGGCGGTGCGCCTGGGCATCGACTTCCGCGTCTACGACTTCCAGGAAGCGTACAAGCATGACGTGGTGGATTACATGGTGGCCGAATACGCCGCGGGGCGCACGCCCAACCCCGACGTCATGTGCAACCAGGAAGTTAAGTTCGGCATGTTCCTGCAGGCCGCCGAAGAGGACGGGTTCGACCTCATCGCCACGGGCCACTACGCGCGCACCGAATGGAACGACGGGCAGCCCAACCAGGCGCCCGAGCAGCGTCATCTGCTTCGTGCAGCCGATACGCACAAAGATCAAACGTACTTCCTGTACCGCATGACGCAGCACGCGGTGAATCGCACGCTGTTCCCCCTGGGAAACCTCACGAAACCCCAGGTACGCGGGCTAGCAGCGGAACGCAACCTGCCCAGCGCCGACAAGCCCGACAGCCAGGGCATCTGCTTCGTGGGAGAAGCGAGCATCCGCCACTTCCTACGCATGTACGTGGAAACGAAACCCGGCGATATCGTGCACGCCGAAACGGGCAAGAAGCTCGGAGCGCATGAAGGAGCCATCTACTACACGCTTGGCCAGCGCAAGGGCCTGAACCTCAGCGGAGGCCCCTGGTACGTCGTCGGCAAAGACATGGATTCGAACACCGTGCTGGTCAGCGAAAGCAAGGAGTCGCTGGAACGCGGGGAGCGCACCGTGGAGCTCGACCGCACTTCGTGGATTGCCGGCATGGCGCCTGCCACCGGGCGATACCAAATTCGCACGCGGCACACCGGCGAGCTCGCCTGGGCCCAGCTAGCCAGCGCCGACGATTCGCGGGCCCTGCTTACCTTCGAGGAAGATCACGAGCGCATCGCCGCTGGCCAGTCCGTTGTTCTCTACGACGACGCTATCTGCCTAGGCGGAGGAATAGCCCGCTAATACCCAGCGAGAATCGGGTTGAAGCGAGCCCGTACCGCGAACCATCGACCAGGCGATTCGCTTCGTTCGTGCCCTGCCGCGGCCACAACACGCATGCAACGAAAAACGGGGCGACCGCAATGGTCGCCCCGTCCATATAATGTCGCCCGCGCGGGAGGGTAGTAAACGCAGGCGACAAGAAAAGATTTCCATAGGGAAGCGGGGCGTCGACGCGCTAGACGCGTAAGGGATGCGACGCCCCAGCCAGAGGATCCCGTTTACTTGTCAGCCAGAGCGCGGCCCACCACGTAGCCCTGCGTATGCGCACGGCCCAGGGAAAGACCGGGCACCGTCATGGGATAGTCGGGGCTGCCGAAGAAGTTGCCAGCGCAGTTGCCGATGGCGTACAGACCCTCGATGACCTTGCCATCCTTATCGAGAACCTGCATGTCGCCGTTCACGTTCACGCCATGGATGACCGTGGAAACGCCCACGTGACGATGGATGCCGTAGAACGGAGGCGTGGCAATCGGCGCAAGCCACTTGGCGGCCTTGCCCATGTCCTCGTCGACGCCCTTGGCTGCCAGCTCGTTGTAGCGCTCGACCGTCTTCACGAAGGTCTTCACGTCGGTCAGACCCAGCTTGTTGCCCAGCTCTTCGATGGTGTCGGCCTTGAACGTGTTGATGAGGTTCTCGTACACGCCCTTCTTCTCGCCGCTCTCTTCGGGCATGTAAGCCTTCATGCCCTCGGGATCGACCAGCTTGCCCGGCCACTCGGCGCAGGCGGTCATGTAGTCGCTATCGAACACCTGGGTGTACCAGCCGGCGTCTTCCTCGCTGGTGAGGAAGTTGCCCATGACGGCCATGCTCGAGCGCTGCTCGTTGCAGAAGCGGGTGCCGTCGTTCTTCACGCACAGGAACGGCATGTCGGCCATGGAACCCGGGCCGGCATCGAAGTCGTGAATGACCTTGGAGCCGTTCACGGATTCCATGCGGGCGCCTGCCCACACCATCATCTTCTGGCCGTCACCGGTCTTGTTCTGCTCCTTGCGGTACAGGTTGGCCATATCGGGATTGTAGTAGGCCATCATGTCGTCGTCGTTCTCGTAGTCACCCGTGGCAACTACAACGCCCTTGGAGGCGTTGAACTTCACGTACTTGCCGTTGGCCTTGGCAATAACGCCCGTGACCTTGCCGTTTTCAACGACCAGCTGCTGAGCCGGGGTCTCGTAGAAGATTTCCATGCCCTGCTCTTCGGCGTACTTGGCCACGTCGCGCATGCCGTTGCCCGTGTTGTAGGGCTTGGGGCCGAAGTCGAACGCGAAGTAGTTCACGTTGTAACCGTCGATGGTCTTGATGGCGCTCGTCCACTTGGCGGTGGTGTCCACCGTCTGGGCGCCAGCCTTCTGGGCGATGTCCCACAGCCACTTCAGGGCCTCGAAGGAGTTGTTGGCCCACAGCTCGGCCTGCTCGCGGCGCGTGCGATGGCAGCAGTCCTGCGTGGTCAGCGAGATGCATGCCTGCACGCCCGCCGGATCGCTATTGGCGATGTCGATGGAGTCGCAGGTGTTGCCCTGGCTGATAGCGGTCTTTTCCTTCTGCAGAAGAGCTACCTTGGCGCCCTTTTCGAAGGCGGAAAGTGCGCAGGGCACGCCAGCGGCGCCAGCGCCGATGACCACGATCTCGTAATCCTTGGTTTCCGCGATGTCGGTAATGGGGTCGGGAGAAGCGAAGAAGCTGGGCAGCCCGTCAGCCGTAGCGCCGGTGCTGGCGGCCTTCTCGCTCGCGCCCTTGGGCGAAGAGCATGCCGCAAGCGCGCTTGCGCCCGCCACGGAAGCCGCGGCCACGCCGCCGAACTTGAACAGATCGCGCCTCGTAATAGTACTCATATTGTTCCCTCCTGTAGATTGCCCCTACCCGGGGCCCCTCTTGACGGCGGCCCTCCCGCCGTCCGTTCCCCCAAGCGGTTCCCTCCCGCTTTTGGGAGTCGGCGGAGACGCTGGCTGCAGGCTGACGTCCCGCCGACACCTGCACCATAGGCCTTCACATATCCTCCATGCATCGACCAAACGCCCATTTTTCGGGGTTATTTCCCTAACCCCCTCATATAACCCCCTGGCGACCTGGGAAAACAGAGTGAGTGCGCAGTACATGCACCTCTGATAAAATGCGATGTGGGAGGAAGGATGCGCCGCGACAAGCGCATCGAAAAAAGAATGTCTGAAGAATGCGCTGCCGTAACCGGCACCGATGATTCGAGCAAAAAACGCACCTGGCGCGACAGATTGCCCGCCATACCCCTCGCGTTTCTGGGGCTTGGCATCTACCGCGCATGGATCGAAATCGTCTTCGTGGGGTCTTTCGTGCACTACCCCGCCGCCACGTTCACGTTACGTGACACGTTCGATTTCGCCACGAGCGGCATGCTTCTCGCATGCATGCTGCTAGCGAAGCGCATCGGGCCGCTATACCGCCGCAAGCCCGTATTCGTGGCCAGCGCGATCATGCTCACCCTTTCCACCTGTGGCATGTTCATCTCCATATGGGCACCCGAATACGCATCGCTTCTGGGCCTGCCCTGCGCGCTGCTGGGCGGCGTGGGCATCGGGTTCACCATCTTGCTGTGGAGCGAGCTCTACGGCTGCCTGAACCCCCTACGCGTGGCCATGTACTACTCCGCCTCCATCATCGTAGGCGCCCTGATCGTCTACATCTTCGAGGGCTTCCGCGCGCCCTGGCTGTTCGCGCTCACGCTGCTTCTGCCCCTATCCTCGCTGGCGCTCGCGCGCCGCGCGTTCGGGCAGCTGCCAAAGGCCGAGCTCCCTGGCGCCACCTGGGTGCGCTTTAGCGTGCCCTGGAAGGCCGTACTCATGATGGCGCTCTACGCATTCGCCTACGGCACGCTGGAGCAGCCCCTGTATTCAGGCTTCTTCGGGCCGCACTCCGCGCCTGGCACCGTTATCGTGGCGTGCGTGGTATTCGGCGGCGTGCTTATGCTGGGCGACAAGTTCGACTTCAACATCATCTACCGCATGGCCCTGCCCCTCATGATCGTGGCGCTGCTGGTTATCCCCTCTCTGGGCTTTTCGGGCGCAGTGGTTTCCAATCTGTGCATTTCGGGCGGCTATACCGCCATGTCCATCCTCATCATGCTCATCTGCAGCAATATCTGCTACCGCTACGGCGTATCGGCCGTATGGCTCTTCGGCATCGAACGCGGCGTGCGCATCCTGCTCATGTGCCTGGGGCGCATCCTCAGCTGGGCGGCAGCCACCTTCATGCTAGGCTCCTTCGACAGCACCTACGTAGTAGGAGCCCTCAGCATCTGCGCCGTGCTGGGCGGTACCCTCGTGTTCCTTTCCGAACGCGACCTTTCCAGCCGTTGGGGCGCCACGTTCCTCGATCAGACGGCAGCCACCCGCGAAATCGTGCAAAAGCAGGAAGTCGCCGACCGCTGCCACGCGCTCGCTTCGGAATACGGCCTCACCACGCGTGAGTCGGAAGTGCTTCTGTTGCTGGCGCAGCGCAAAACCGTGGGCATCATCGAGCGCGAGCTGTTCATCGCAAACGGAACCGCCAAGGCGCACATCAGGCACATCTATCAGAAGCTCGACATCCATTCGCGCGAAGAGCTGTTCGACAAGCTCGCCATCGACGGGCTACAGCCCCTCGAATAACGCCTCCGCATACGCAGGAACGTGCAAGCTGCCCAAGCGGCAGGCATGTACGCGGAGTGCGTATTGCTGGGAACAGGGAAAAGAAAATGCCGGCGGACCCCCGATAATGAGACCGCCGGCATTCTTGGATGATGACGCCTGCTCGTTAGATTGCCCCGGCGTCACGCACCCGTGGCCCGAAAGCGCCCCTACTGAGCGATGAGCTCAGCTACGGCAGATTCCAGCTTGGACATATCTGTCGTGGGCTCGAAACGACCGACCACGTTGCCTTCGCGGTCGACCAGGAATTTGGTGAAGTTCCACTTGATATCGGGGTTCTTCTTGTAGTCCTTGTCGATGGCCTTGAGCATCGCGCTCATGGCAAGCGCCTTCGGACCATGACCCAGACCCTCGAAGCCCTTCTGGCTCTTCAGGTACTCGAACAGCGGAAGCGCGTTCTCGCCGTTCACGTCGGACTTCTTCATCTGCGGGAACTGCGTGTTGTAGTTCAGGGTGCAGAACTCGTGAATCTCCTCGTCGGAGCCAGGGGTCTGGCCATTGAACTGGTTGCAGGGAACGTCGATGATTTCGAGGCCCTGCTCGTGGTACTTCTCGTACATCGCCTCGAGAGGCTCGTAGTGAGGGGTGAACCCGCAGCCCGTGGCGGTGTTGACAACGATCATCACGCGGCCCTTGTAGTCCGCGAGGTTGAGGTTGCCGCCATCGGCGGTGGGTACGCTGTAATCGTAAATACTGCTCATATCGACTCCAATCGATAACCGTTTTGCTCTATCCGATTGTACACAATTGAATTTAGCAATGCAAGCTTTCGGGGAGAAAATTTTCACGCCGGAAATATGCCCCAACACCTGCGCAAACAATTGCCCGGGAAAGAACGACGCGAAAAAAAGAGCCCCGAAGGGCTCTTGAGAAATGACGGTTTCCGATGACACGCTACCCCAGTAACGCAGTAATCTTCGGCACGTACCCCAGAATGAAAATGACGATCATAAGCGCAGGGATGCCCCACGTGCACCATAGGCGAAGCTGCGTCGGGAACTTGATGCCATCGCCAGCGTCGGCCTCCTCGATGAAGCGGTCCCAGCCCCAGCCCAGGCGCGTGCAGCAGAATACTGCGAACACGATGCCGCCCAGCGGCAGGATGTTATTCGACACGATGAAGTCCTCCACCGACTGAATATCGCCCAAACCCGGCACGACAACGCCCGAAAGCACGTTGAAGCCAAGCGCGCACGGAATGCTGAGCACGGCCAGCGCCAGGCCATTGCGAATAACGGCCTGCGTGCGGCTGATGCCCCAGCGGTCCATCGTCCAGGAAACGAGCGTCTCGAACACGGCGATAACCGTGGAAAGCGCAGCGAAGCCCATGAATACGAAGAACAGTGCGCCCCACACGTTACCCAAGGGCATGCTGCCGAACACGATGGGCAGCGTCACGAACACGAGCGAAGGCCCCGAATCGGGGCTAACGCCAAACGCGAAGCAGGCGGGGAAAATAATGAGGCCAGCCATGAAGGCGACCAGCGTATCGAGCCCCGTGGCGGAAAGCGCCTCGGTGGTGAGGCTGCGTTCCTTGCCGATGCGCGAACCGAAGATGGCCATGCCGCCCATGCCCACGGAAAGGCTGAAAAACGCCTGGCCCATAGCCGCATACAGAGCATCGCCGAACGTGGCAAGCTGCTCCTGCAGCGTATCGCCCGCGAACAGACGCGAGAAATCGGGCTGCAGGTAGAAGGCAATGCCGGCGTCGGCTCCAGGCAGCGTGACCGCGCGCACGCACAGCGCAAGCATGATGATGAACAGGGCGCCCATCATGAACTTCGAAACACGCTCCACGCCGTTGCGCAGGCCACCCATCGTGGCGGCAACGCCCACGCCCACGGAAAGGAGCATGAACAGAACGAGCTGAACGGGGTCGGCGATAAGCGCGTCGAACGACGCAGCGGCCGCTTCCACGCCCGCACCCGTGAATTCGCCCGAAGCCAGGCGCGGAATATAGGCGAGCATCCAGCCGCAGATAGTGGTGTAGAACATCAGCAGCAGCATGGAACCCACGTAGCCCCACCAGCTGAACCAACGGAAATTGCGCTTCGACGGCAAGATGTGGAACGCGCGGGCGGTACTGCTCTGGCTTGCGCGGCCCACGGCGAATTCCATCACCATCACGGGCAGACCCAGGATGACGAGGAAGAGCACGTAAAGCAGAATGAACGCGCCGCCACCGTACTCACCGGCGATATAGGGGAAGCGCCAGACATTGCCCAAGCCGATGGCGCAACCTGCCGCCACGAGAATAAATCCAAGACGAGAGGCGAAATGCTCGCGTCCTTCCGCCGGATTGTGATCCATATCAATCCCCTATCAGGTACATGCAACAACCCGCACATGATACCAGACGGAAAGCGCCCGCCGAAAGGCGGGCGCCGTTTAACGCAGAGCAACAGGAAGGGCGAAGCGCTACTTCTTGGAAGGCGACGTGTAGAGGAGCATCACAAGCACGGACAAGACGCACAACGCGACGATAGCCGCCAGCTGGCCCTGGTACCCAATGCCGCCCACGCCGGTAACCGCCAAGCTGATGAGCAGCGCGGGGGCAACCGTCGTTCCCACCTGGCGAATAAGCGCGATGGTGGCGATAGCGGAGCTGGAATCCTCGGCCGAGGTGTTCTCGAGGATCATGTAGTTGAGCGGCGTGCCCATGGCGAAGCCCATGCCCAGGCCTACCACAGCCAGACCCAGCACCAGGCCCACGACGGAGGGATTGGGCGCGACTACGAAGGCGAGCAGCGCAAAGCCAATCGCCGTGACGCCCAGGCCGCCGATAAGCACCGGCTTCGCGCCACGCTTGTCGATGATCTTGCCGCCCATCGGCGGGCCCACGACGGCGAAGATGCCCATGATGGCCATGTAGAAGCCACCCGAACCCAGCGGCAGGTCGAGCGCCGCCTCGGCGAACTCGGGAATAAGCACCATGCTGATGATGACGCACCCCACCAGGAACGATACGACCATGGTAATCACGATGCGCGCGTTGTGCAGGTACTCCAAATGGAAGATGGGATCGCTCGCACGGCGCTCCCAGAAGCGGAACACGGGAACGATCACCACGAACAGCGCCAGGGGAATAAGCGTGCGAATGCTCGCGAAGCCAGCGTTCTCGATGGCGAACAAGCTATGCAGCAGCGCAAGAATCATCACGGTGAACAGCAGCGAACCAACCACATCGAGCTTGCCATGGCTTTCCACGGCGCGGTTGGGCAGCCACGCGCGAGAGCCCAGCATCAGAAGCAAGCCCACGGGAACGGCGATGAAGAACGCCCAACACCAGTTTTCGGCACCCGCGATGGACACGATGCCACTGCCCACGGCAGCGCCAACAACGTTGGAAATGCCAGCTGTCGCGGCAGCCATGCCCAGCCACATGCCACGCTTGCCTTCGGGGGCGGAGGCGCCCATTTCGGCCGTGGCAACGGGAATAATGCCACCAGCACCTATTGCCTGAATCACGCGACCCACGATGAGCAGGGGGAATCCGCCCGCGAATTGCACCAGGCCGCACAGAAGCGAACCGAATGCGAAGATGCCCATGCACCAGGTGAAAATGCGCTTGCGCCCATAGCGATCGGCAAGCTTGCCAGTAGTGGGAATCGTTGAGGCGTAGAACAGCGTGTAAACGTTCACCATCCAGATGCCCAGGGAATTATCGATTTCCAAATCGGCCTGAATGACCGTTCTAAGCGGGGCGATGAGCCCCACGTACAGGCCGCCCAGCAGCAGGCCCAGAAGATAGACGGCGGCGATGCGTCCGAAGCCTTGGTTTTCCTTTGCACTCATGATGCTCCATCCCTCATACGTCATGCACGCCGAGTATATGATTCGGGGCGAGGTCGACCGCTTCGTGCGATTCGCGCGCACATCATTCCCAAGGAAAAATACCGCAGAAGGCGTACTGCAAATGGAGTGCGGGCTCGCTACGCTTCGTCACTCATGCCCAGCAGGTCGAACAGCTCGGCGCGGCTGTGAATGCCCATCTTGCGATAGATATGCTTCACGTGCGTCTTCACCGTGTCCTTCGAAACCACCAGGTCGGTTTGAATCTGCCCCACGGTGCGACGGCGCGCGAGGAGCTGCAATACCTCCCGCTCACGTGGGGAAAGACCGAACTGCCCCGCAAGCTCGTCGCAACGGAGCGCACGGTCTTCGCGACGCATGCGCGCAAGGTCGGCCTGCGAGGCCCCTTCCGCGCGAAACGACACGCCCCATCGGCTCGAGAAGTCTTTCTCACTCGTGAACAGCAGCGTTCCGATAACCACCAGAGCTACGGTGACGACGCCGATGATGAGCGCGTTCGTATCGGGGTCGCCCACAAACATCAGGCCATGCGCAGTGCAGCGGCCACCCATCGAGAAGAGAGCGCGAACGCCGCGCTCGATGCCGAACAGCCACACGGCGCTCATGCCGTAGCGGTACGACATATTCGCCAGGATAAGCATGATGAGCACGGAAAACGCGGTGTAGCTAGCCGTGGCGCAGAAGTCGGAGACGACCTCGTTCAGCGTACCGAACGCAGGAAGCACCAGAAACGCGCCCATCATGAGAGGAAGCGCCACGCGGTAGAAATACGAGAAATCGAACGTGCTGCCGCGCAGGTAGATCCACAAGAACAAGAGCACGCCCACCACGAGCGCGCCCGGCGACGAATGAGGACCGATGCCCATGCCGTACTGGCTGAGTTCGCGCAAGCCGTAGGCAAAGGCATACACGGCCATGATGAGAACGGGCTTCCAGGGAAAGCTAAAGCGCGCGGTGGACGCATGGGGACGCTCGGCTGGCGGCAAACCGATGAAGCCCAGAGCCACGAAGGCGAGCGACCCAAGAGGCAGGAGCATCGCCATGCCGAACTGCCAAGGAAGAAGCAGGCCACGACACAGATAGAGCACGCATGCCGCCGCAATGATGGACGCGGAATAATACAGTCCCACGCGATAGGGCGAAAGGGATGCGTACAGCTCCGACCAGAGCAGGATGATGCCCGCGGTGCCCACACCGCCCACGGCAACCGACACGATGCCGCACGCGAACGAAGCGTAGCCCAACAGTCCGGCAAACATGCCCACCGTACCCACGAGCATGCATATCGCTACAACAGCGTAGAAAATCCTGCTGCGAAAAAGAGGCTCGATGCGGCGATGCAGCGCAGCGCACAGGAACAGCGTCGTGACCATCGCAATATCGTAGTAGTTATGAATGGCCGAACCATCGTACGGGAAGGGTATGAACGAGCCTACGTACACGAGCTCAATCCACGCGCGGTACAGCGCGAGGCCCAAAAATGCCAGCGGCACATAGGGCATCTTGTCGACGACCCACGCCAGCGGAAGGCGCTTCGCTCCCGAAACGCCATCTTCATATGCGAACGACGCGAAGTTCGCCTCGGTTAGGGCAATGGGGCTATCGAGCGCACCACCCTCACTATTGGCGTCTTTTTCGCGGCGCTTTTTCCCTGCGGGCGCGCTGGCTCCCTCGCCCTTGCGCCCCTTCTTCTCGTCGGATGACGGCACGTTCCCTCCAAACCGTTTCTCGCATAGGGGTATTATACGCAATCCACACCTCACACCCTACTAGTGCACATTTGCGTTTCCCCAGATGAGCCTAGGGTGAGTACGTGAGGGTGATAGCAATCCCCCAACCAATTCGCAAACAGGCGAAGAAATACACGCACCCCGCACTCTACAGTGTGCCCCAGCAAGACGCCGCCCCCGCAGACGAGGTGGGACGGCACGACAAATCACATCACTGGAGGGATGAAACCATGGGACAGTCTTTTAGCAGGCGCGACCTGTTCAAGCTCGGCGGCGTTGCAGCCGCAAGCGTCGCAGGCGCCGCAGCCCTGTCGGGTTGCGGTTCGAAGAGCGCCGAGGCGAAGGGGTACGGCGGCTCCACCACCGAGGGCATCACCACCGAAGCGGGTCACTTCCGCGATGGCCTGCCCGGCTTCCTAGCCAACAAGCCCGAGCCCATAACCAACATCGCCGAAGAGCGAGACTACGATGTCGTGGTCATCGGCGCGGGCAGCCCCGGCGTCCCCTGCGCGCTTTCCGCGCTTGAAAACGGCGCGAGCGTAGCGTTGCTGCAGAAGGAAGCGGAAGCCTCTGCCCATGGCAATTCCGGCTCGGGCATCGACTTGCAGAACAGCGACCCTGCCCACGTTGCTCACCTGGTAGGCCAGCTCATGACCGACAGCCAGCACCGCCCCAACCGCGCGCTCATCGAAATGTGGGCCCAGAACAGCGGCGAAGCCGTGAAGTGGGTCATCGAGAAAGCAGCTGCGGGAGGCGCTCAGGTCATCGACCAGGGCAACGTGCAGCACATGCCCCTCATCAAGAAATTCGGCTACAACATGTCGTTCGTCACGTCGTTCTTCGGCCCCAAGCCCTACTGCACGGGCGACGGCATGAAGGCCATGTGCAAGCAGGCCGAAAGCGAAGGCGTCGAAATCTTCTACAGCACGCCAGCCAAGCAGCTCGTGCAGGACAAAGACGGCCGCGTAACGGGCGTCATCGCGCTCACCCCCGAACACACCTACGTGAAGCTCAACGCACGCAAGGGCGTGGTAATCGCCAGCGGCGACTACCAAAATGACGAGGAAATGCTGAAGTACTACCTCCCCGACCTGCAGCATCTCGACCAGAAGCAGCACGGTCGCACGGGCGACGGCCACAAGATGGTCGTCTGGGCCGGCGGCTGCATCGAGGAGATCGGCCACACCAAGATGCTCCACGACTTCGATGCAGGCCCCGCCTCGATGTGCGACATGCCCTTCCTGCGCATGAAGATGGATGGCGAGCGCTTCTGCCGCGAAGACACCGAGATGTCGCTCATGAACTGCTACCTTCGCAGCGAAAAGGACCGCGGCAACTACATCGAGGTCTTCGACTCCGCATACATGGAAAAGGCCGCGAACTTCCCAGGCAAGCTCGTCGACCCCGAGGCGCTGCGCGTCTACATGCCCGAAGAGGACGTTGAGCGCAAGGCGGTCATCCCCACGATGATCGGCACCTACAAAGCCGACACGCTGGACGAGCTGGCCGAGAAACTGGGCGTCACCGACGTTTCCAACTTCAAAAAGACCATCGCCCGTTTCAACGAGCTGTGCGCAAACGGAGCCGACGTGGACTTCGGCCTGAAGCCTGACTACCTGAAGACCATCGACACCCCGCCCTACTACGGCATTCATCGCCACGTGCGCATGAGCGCCCTGTGCTCCGGCGTGAAGGTGAACGACGACCTGCAGTGCGTTACGCCCGAAGGCGAGGCCATTCCCGGCCTGTACGCCATTGGCAACGTAGCGGGCGGTTTCTATGGCGGCATCGACTACCCGCTCACCGTGTTTGGCCTGAATCTGGGCCACAACTACACCCAGGGTTACGTGCTGGGCAAGCGCCTGGGCGCCATGTAACCAATCCCGGTCGCGTACGCCCCACGCGACGCGTCTTACGCGATTCCGCGCTGCGCACGGATCCCCTCCCCGTGCGCAGCAGGTTCCAAGAAGCGAACCCGCATTGGCCTGCAGCCCGATGCGGGTTCTTCCCATTTCGGGCATGAAAAACGCCACCCGTAGGCGGCGCAGCAAGCAGGGGGTGCTATTCGGAAAGCAGATTGTCGACGAGCTTGACGATACGCTGGTAGGCAACCGGACGATCGAACTGCTCTTCGGCAATGCGGCGAGCAGCAGCGCCCATGCGAGCACGCACCTGGGGACGTTCCTGCAGTTCAAGAATGGCGGCAGCCAGGGCATCGGGGTCTTCCGAAGCAATGTTCACGCCAAAGCCATCGTTGGTGACCTTGCGGGTAAACTCCTCGTTCGCCAGCGTATTGATCATGGGCTTGCCCGCAGCCAGATAATCGCCAATCTTCGAAACGATGCTCTGCGGGGCCTTCTTCACGAAGGAGTTCACCAGCACGTCGGAGGCCTGCAGGTACGCAGCCATCTCCTCGTGGGGACGATACCCCAAAAACGTGCAGTTGCAGCCAAGTTGCGCGGCAAGTTGGCGCAGTTCGGGGGCAAGCGGGCCGTCGCCCAGAATGACCATGCGCACGTCGGTATGCCCGCAGCGCTTCAAATGGTCGGCAGCAAGCACCATGGTGCGAATGTCGTAGCTGGTGCCAATGGTGCCCGCATAGGTAACCCAGAATTCGTCTTCGGGCTTATGTACCAAGGACTCATGTGCGGCAGCCTCGGCATCGAAGGCGGAAACGTCGTTGCCCACATACACAGTGATATGCGGAATGACGTGATTCATATACTTGCTGGGGCGCAGCGCATATTCTTCCGAAGTGCCAATGGCGGCGGTAGTGCGCGCGTAGACTGCTTCGGCATCGCGCTTGAATCCGCGGAACAAAAGCGAGCTAAGCACGGGCACGTCGAACACCATGCGCATGGCTTCGGGCCACAGGTCGTTCACGTCAACCACGAAGGGAATGCCCGCTTCCTCGGCATATTTGGCGCACGTAAGCGCCATATCGTTCGGCGGAACCTTGGCGAGCACCAGGCTGTAGCCGGGATGCGCCTTGAAATACGCCTTCAGGCGCCGCGAGACGAGCGTATGGTTGTACACGCGCGCAGGCGTGATGTTCTTGCCATAGCTGGGAGCGTCGATGAACACGACGTTGAAAGCATAGCCGCGATACATAGGGTTCGAGGTATCGCGCTGGGCCTTATCCCAGTGCTGGAAGGAGCTGGTGATAAGGTCGACGGAATAGCCCGCCTTCGCCAGCGTGTCGGCGATGAACGCCGTGCGATCGAGGCCTTGCGTTTCGCCGGGCAGACGCACGTCCATGGTGACCAGGGCAATCTTGCGATTAGCGCGTTCCGCGGCCATGCACGTCTCCCTTCGGCATCTCGATACAACAGTGTACCGATTCTAACATGCCTCCCGATAGGGGCCGCGTTACGCGTGCGTTACGGCACAAAGGCAACAACTCGCGCAAAGAAAAACGCCGCCCGACGAATCGAGCGGCGTTCGTTGCGTCGAACTATGTTCGGCCGAATTACTGAACGTCCATTCCGCCGTAGATAACGTCGGAGATGTCGCTCGCGGTGAGGGAGGGATAGGAAACTTCCCAGCCACCGGAGTAGTTGTCGACATCGATGGTGAGGGACTTGCTCACCATGGGCGTGGAGGCCATGGCATCCTTCATGAGGCTGCCGATGAGCGCATATGCATCGCTCGCGCTGGAAATCGTGGAGGAATCGACGCTATCGACGGAATTCCCGAACGTGGTCATGAAGGAATTGAAATCGCGCACCGTGATGGTGACGGAGACTTCGCCCGAGCCGTTATTGAGGCTTGCGCTCGTGGCGGTACCGGAAAGGTCGCCCAGCATCCACTGCGCGAACTCCGTCGAGTCGACGCCAATCGCGGACAGTTCGAAGCCCGTGGTTTCGGCGAACGAGCTATCGATTTCGGACGCAATCGAGCTGATTTCGCTGGTGGAGTACGTAAGGTTCTCGTCGAGGTAATCCTGAACAGCCGTAATGGCCTCGGTCTCGTCGGAGGACGAGGAGGAGATGGACGGCACGGGGTTTACCGTGTTCAGGCTGCTGCTAGTGCCAGAATACTGATCGATGAGGGCGAACAGCGTGGCAGCGAACACGATGGACAGGATGATGAAGACGACGGAAATCACCAGACCCACGATACCGCAGGTCTTGCCCGTCTTGGCGCGCTGCTCCTGCGTCTCGCGGTAAGCGCTGGAGCCCAGGGCGATGGCCACGATACCCAGGATAAGGCCCACGAAGGAGATCAGGAACGCGAAGACGATGGACAGGATGCCGCACACGAACGCAGCGGTAACCTTGCCGTTGGTACCCGTAGATGCGGGAATGGTGCCGGGCTGCGTGTAGCCAGCCGGGGGCACGGCGCCCGTAACGGGCTGGGTGGGTGCAACAGCGGGCTCGGCCACGGGCTGAGCAGGCTGAACGGGCTGTGCGGGAGCCTGAGGCTGGGTTTCGGCAGCGTCGGCCGCCGGTGCTTCGACGGCACCCGTGAGGTCGCTTCCACACGAAGTGCAGTACTTCGTACCCTCCAGCTGAGAAGCGCCGCATTTCGGACAAATCATAGTAATACCCCTTTCGAGAGAAACGTCGTTCTCTCCCAATAGACAAACGTGTACATTTTACCATACAAAGAATCAGCAAGCTATTGGCCAGCGCATTCGCACAATGAAAAAGGGCGCTGCCGCATGGCAACGCCCTTTCGAATGCATGTGACGCGCGCTTACTTCTGCACGCGGATAACCGTGGGCTCCTGTCCCTCCACCAGCACGCCGTCGAGCGCGCGGATGTCCTCGATGGCCGCGCGGATGTCGCGCTCCTGCGCCGTGTGCGTGATGTACACCAGGTCGACACCAGAAACGCTCTCGTTGCTGCCGCGCTGGATGACCGAGTACACGCTCACGTCGTGATCGGAGAACACGCGCGCCGTGGATGCGAGAACGCCGCGACGGTCTTCCACCACGAAGCGGATGTAATAGCGCGTGGTGAGGTCTTCCATGGGGACGAGCGGAAGCGCATCGTTGCCGGGAATAACCTGGTTGGTACAACCCTGCTGCACGTGGCGGGCCACTTCCAGCACATCGCCCATAACGGCACTGGCGGCAGCACCGGCGCCGGCGCCTTCGCCAAAGAACATCGTCTCGCCAACAGCGTCGCCCACCACGTAAATGGCATTGAACACGCCATTAACCGTAGCCAGCGGATGGGAAAGGGGTACCATCGTGGGGTGCACGCGCACGTCGATGCCGGCGTCGGTACGGTTGCCAATTGCCAGCAGCTTCACGCAGTAGCCCATCTCCTTGGCAGCGGCCAAGTCGGTGGGCATGATGTTGCGGATGCCCTCGGTGTATACGTCGTCTCTGCCAACAGGGGTGTTGAAGGCAATCGTGGAAAGGATGGCGATCTTCGCCGCGGCATCGAAGCCATCGACGTCAGCCGTGGGATCGGCTTCGGCGAAGCCCTTTTCCTGCGCTTCGGCCAGGGCGTCGTCGTACGTTGCGCCCGTCTCGCTCATGCGCGTGAGCATGTAGTTCGTCGTGCCGTTCACGATGCCCAGAACGCTGGAAATGCCATTCGCATGCAGGCCATGCGACAGCGGTCCGATGATGGGGATGCCACCGCCCACGCTTGCCTCGTAGGCAACTTCCAGGCCCTTTTCGCGTGCGAGGGAAAGGATTTCCTCGCCATGCGTGGCCATGAGCGCCTTGTTGGCGGTAACCACGTTCTTGCCGGCGTTCAGCGCGCCGATAACCAGGTCGTACGCCGCGGTGGTGCCGCCGATGAGCTCGATGACGATGTCGACCTGCGGGTCGTTCACCACGTCGTTGAAATCGGTGGTGAAGATATCGCCCACGCCATGGGCTTCGGCAACCTGGGAATTGCGGGAGCAGACGCGCACCAGCTCGACGTCGATGCCGTTCAGGCGCTTGAAGTCGTTGCGATGGGCGGACAGGATATCAAGGCAACCGCCGCCGACCGTACCCGTGCCAACCAGTCCAAGTTTCACCGTCATGCCAATTCCTTTCCCGCAGTGTATCCGTCTATGTTAATCGATGTCGCACGCCAGAAGGTCGGCGTACGTTTCCCTGCGCGTTACCAGACGGGCCTCGCCGTCCTTCACGAACACCACGCCCGGACGGGGCTGGCCGTTGTAGTTGCTGCTCATGCTGCGGCAATACGCACCCGTGCCAAATACGGCAACGATATCGCCCAGTTCGGGAGCCTGCAGCGAGCCATCGAGCACCACGGCGTCGCCGCTTTCGCAATGCTTGCCGCACAACGTGACGATTTCGGTGCGAGGCTGGTCGGCCTTGTTGGCGATGGTCGCCTCGTAATCGGCGTGATACAGGGCGGTGCGCACGTTGTCGCTCATGCCACCGTCGATGGCCACGTACTTGCGAATGCCGGGCAGCGTTTTCAGGATGCCCACCGTGTAGAGCGTAACGCCCGCGGAAGCGGCAATGCTGCGGCCGGGCTCGGTGAGCACGCGCGGCTCCTTCACGCCGAACTTTGCGCACTGCTCGTGCAGCGCGTTAGCGGTGATCTGGGCGAACTCGCGAATGGTGGCAGGTGCGTCGGTTGCCATGTAGGCAATGCCCACGCCGCCGCCAACGTCGAGGTCGTCGATCTCGAAGCCGTAGCGCTCCTTGATGCGCGCGATGAGGCCGATGCCCACCGCGATGGCCTCGCCGAAGGGATGCAGCTTGAAGATCTGCGAGCCGATGTGCATATGCAGGCCACGCAGGTGAACGTTCTTGGCTTCCAACACGTCGCCCACGCAGTTGAAGGCGAAATCCTCGCGCATGGTGAAGCCGAACTTGCTGTCTTCCATACCCGTGCGAATGTACTCGTGCGTGTCGGCTTCGACGCCAGGGGTGATGCGCATGTAGACATCCTGCACCTTGCCCAAGCGACCGGCGATTTCGTTCACGCGGTCGAGCTCGATACGGCTGTCGAGCACGATGCAGCCAACGCCCGCAGAAATGGCCTCTTCCAGTTCCTGCGGCGTCTTGTTGTTGCCATGCACGAACACGCGCTCCATGGGGAAGCCCGCGGCCTGGGCAATGGCAAGCTCGCCGCCGCCGGAAACGTCGAGGTTAGCGCCTTCTTCGGAAACGAGACGCGCCATGGCTCGATTCAGAAACGCCTTGCTGGCGTAGATGACTTCGGAATTGGGGTAAAACTCGGCGAAGGCCTCGCGGTACTCGCGAATGCGGGAACGAAGATCTTCCTCGTCGTACACGTACAGGGCCGTACCCTGCTCGCGCGCCAGTTCCACCATGTCGACACCGCCAACGAACAGATGGCCGTCCTTCACGGTAGCGGTGCGTGGAAGCACCGAGCCCAGCTCAACGGTGGTACGGTTATCGGCTTTCGCGTCGGCCTTGGGTGCTGGCAGCGACATGTGAACCTCCCTTCCGCCCGCGCTCGCGCGCGTTCGAAGCATTTGTTTTGCCCAGCATTGTATCAAGCATGCAAGCGGATACGGGAAATCGGCACTTTACCACACGAAAGTGCCACGGGCGCTGTGCCCTTTTGGGCACGAAGAGGTTAACTCAGGGTGTTTCACCCAGCCAGCAAGGCGCGACTCGCCAGGTTCTAGGAAGTGGTGTTCATGTAGTTCGAGCCCACGATGACGAGGAAGTCGCCCGTGATGCTGTAGCTGCCATCGTTCGCCTGAGCGGAAGCGTTATGGCCGATGACCTGCGCAATGGCCTTCGCCTGCGCGGCGCGCGACGAGTCGTTGTACAAAACGACGGTGTTCTTGTAATCGAAGTTGTCGGCATTGCCCGTGCTGGAAACGGTATAGCCGGCGTTCGTGAGCGACGTGGCAACTTCCGAACCCAGGCCCGAATACCCCGAGCCATTGCGCACGACGATCTTGCCATCCTTAGACTCAGCCGCCGCGGCAGCTGCTTCCGCGGCGTTATCGCCCGCCGAAGAAAGCACCACGCCCGTCACGCTGTCGACCTCCGACGACTCGGTGGGCGAAAGCCCCTGGTCGACGCGGCTCATCATGGTCTTCCACTCGCTCTTGTTCACCTGCTCGATCCACAGGCCGTCGACGTACGCCGAGGTCGTGGGCATGGTCGCGCTGTAGATGTCGGTGGAGGAATCGAGCCCCTTCATGGCCTGGGCCAGACCCACGATGTCCGATACGGAAAGGTCGGTCTGAACGCATTCGGAAAGCGCCGTAACCGAGCTCGCTATGGTGGCGGGGTCGGAAGCGAGCAGCTTCTTCACGATGGCCGAAATGACGAGACGCTGGTTAGCGGCGCGGTACGTATCGCCGTTGCCGTAGTCGTCGTACGCATGACGGCTACGCGCGAGAATGAGGGCCTGCTCGCCGTTGAGCGTCTGCTCGCCGGCATCCAAATGGCCGCCAGCCATATCATCGTCGATTTCCATGGGCACGTCGACTTCGATGCCGCCAAGGGCATCCACGATTTCAACTACGCCATCCATGTCGACGAGGGCAAAATGCGAGATGTCGACATCGGCCAAATCGGAAATGGTGGTTACCGCCAGCTCGGCACCGCCGTACGCGTACGCGGCGTTGAGCTTATGCTCGCCGTACGATCCCATGCTCACGTACGAATCGCGTGGCATGGAAATGAGCGTGACCTTCTTGCTCACCGGGTCGATGCGCGCCAGGATGATGGTATCCGTGCGGTACGTGCCATCGGTCGTACTGTCGGTTTCACGTTGAATGGATTCGTCGGTGCCCAGAAGCACCATGTAGAACGGCTCTTTCGTGAGGTTCGTCTGAACGAGCACGCCGTTCAGATTGCCGTCGAGGCCCGAGGAGAGGTTCCCATTGATGACGCCGATGTAAATTGCCGCGGCGGCACCCACGCACGCGAGCAACGCGGCGAAGGCGATGGCAACGCGCGCGATGATGCGATTGCGACGATGCTTGGGGTTCACCTGGTCGGCGTAGCGCGTATTGCCGCGACGCGAATAGCGGGCATCGACGGAGCGAGGCGTTTCCTGCGCCTCGCGATGGCGCGCTGCACGCGCGCGAGAATGAGAACGCGCCGATTCTTCGGCGCGAGCGGAACGACGGGAATCGACTTCGGCCTGTGGCGCCGAAGCTGACATGCGCTCTTCCAGGCGAGCGCGGGCGGCGCGCTGGCGATACGAATCGGCGTTCTGCCGGCTGTAACCCTGCGCGTCGTGACGCATGGCGGCGCCATGGGCCGCATGCGAGGGGCGTGCTGAATGTCTGCTGCGTTTCTGCTCCATACCTCCATTGTGCTGACGAAGCATACGCCTTGCAAGTAAATTTTCGTTAAGAACAGAACTGCACGCAGCCCGAAACGACCCAATCCGCTACACCGCGAGGCTACCCACTACTTATGGTATGGCTCGTGGCGAATAATCTTATATGCGCGGTAGATTTGCTCGAGCAGCACGACGCGCGCGAGGTTGTGGGGCATGGTGATGGGCCCGAAACTCATGCGCTCGTTCGCCATCGCGCGCACCGATTCGCCCACGCCATCGCTTCCGCCAATGACGAAGACCACATGGGAATCGCCCTGCACTGCTAGGCCCTCGAGCTTGCTAGCCAAACCCTCGCTCGATGTTTCGCGACCGCGAATATCGAGCAGGATGACATGCGCGCCCTTCGCGGCCTGCAGGGCGGCAAGCTGCAACGGCTCTTCGCGCTCGCGCGTGCTATCGGGAATCTCGCGCACTTCCACCTGGGCATACGCCCCCAAGCGCTTCAGATATTCCGCGCAGGCGTCTTTCCAGAAACGCTCCTTCAACTTGCCCGTCGCGACGATCGTGACCTTTTGCATGCCGTTGCCTCCGTACCTCACAAGGAAACGCAGGCGCCCACGCAAGCGAGGCGCCCGTATCCCCGAAACGCGTTACTCGACGTACGCTTCCGCTTCCACGACCAGCTCGCTCTTGATGGTGCCCACCAGGAACGTGAGGGCGTCGATGACGCGAGGGCGAATATCGCCGCCGATGAGCACGTACATCAGCGAACCGCCCACGGGCACCGAGCCTTCCGCCAGCCACACGCGAGCATAGTAGATGCCCTCGCGCTCGAGCGTCTTCGCGATGGCCTCCTGCACGCCCTCGGCGTTATAGGAAAAGTCGACGCGCTCGACGGCAGGCAGGCCCTCTTCCCCACCGCGCACCTGCGCTTTGGGCGTGGCGCGCACGACGCCGTTATGGAACAGGTACATGCCGCACTGGCTGGCCTTAGGGTCTTTCTTGGCTTCAGCAAGCCATGCGTCGAGAGAAGGTTCGGACATAATCGTTCCTTTCATAGTCTGAAGAATTCTATGTATTCGGCTCTTAGGCGAGTTCCGGATATTCCGCAATCCAGTCTACCTGCATGAGGCGCTCGAGCGCCACCGCGTACACCTTGAATGCCTGCTGAAGAAGCGTCTCGGATACGCCCTCGTCAGCGCAGTGCATGCCGCCCACCCAATTGGGATACCGCGCCCCATGCACGCCCGCACCAAAGGCGATGGCATGCGTGAAATGGCCAGCATACGTGCGGCCGCCCACCGTGTAGGGCTCCTGCATATCACCCGAGACGTCGCGATACGCCGAAAGCAGGGTCTGCACGAGCTTGCCGTTCGGGTCCTGGAAAAAGAGCGGCACGACATCCTTCGTATGCCACGTCGCGCCGTGTTCGCGCGCAAGGGCTTCCAACGCGGCCACCACGTCGTCTTCGTTGGTAGAGCCCGGGAAGCGGATGTCCACCGTCTGGCGAAGCCTGCCATCGGCCATACGAGCCATGCCACCCACGCAAGTGAGCGGACCATACATCTCGTCAGCGCAGGCAAGGCCAACACCCGAACCATCGGTTGCGCCCAGCAGCGCATCAAGGAATTCGAACCAGGCGCGCTCGTCGCCCGTACAGGCTTCCGACGCGAGGACGACCTTGGCAAGCTCGTGAATCGCGTTCACGCCGCCTTCGGGGAACGCCGCATGCACCTGCACGCCGCGTGCAATCAGGCGCGTACCGCCTTCCATGGCTTCAACGGAAACGCGTTCGGTAGCCGTAAGGGCTTCGGGCGCCGCATTAAGCACCGCCGTCGCAGCACCAGCCACGGCGTTGTATGCAAGACCGCCCTCCAGCGAGCGGACGATGCCGCCGTCGAAGGGTTCGCTCTCGAAGTAGCCACTCACGTGGCCCTTCTCGCCGAAGCAGAGGGGAAACTCCTCATCGGGCGAAATCGTGACCAGAGGCTCTTCGTATCGTGCGAGATAGTAATCAAGATCGCGCATGCCCGTTTCCTCGTTTGCGCCCACCAAGAAGCGCAGGGTATAGGGAAACGCCATGCCCCGCTCGCGCAGGAACTTCGCCGCATGGAGCGCAACCACCAGCGGGCCCTTGTCGTCCGCCGTGCCGCGACCAATGAGAAAGTCGTCCTTGCGCGTGATGTCAAAGGGCGGGAAATGCCAGCCATCACCCTCGGGCACCACATCGCAATGGCAGATCACGCCAATCTGACGCTCGCTTGCACCTGGCATATCAGCCGTACCGATATACCCTTCCAGATTCTGGGTCTCGAATCCCAGACGCGAGGCAAGGGCCAATGCAGCCTTTAGGCCCTGCACAGATGCGGGGCCATACGGGGCGCCCTCGGCGGCGCCTTCAAGATTCTCCACGCTACGCACGCGCACGAGCGACGCGAGGTCTTCCACCATCTCGTCCCAATGTTCGCGCAGATAAGCGTCGAGTTCGTTCGATAGCTCTTCGGAAAGCATGCGTGCTCCTTTCACGATTCGCCATTATATCCCCTCCTGGGCACGCGAATCGCAAATCCGCAGGGCGCACGCGCGCGTAGCGCCCCAAGATGCAAAAAGCCGCCCCGCGAACGGGACGGCTTCCAGCTTCAAGCGCAATAGCGTGAACTAGTCGAACTTGCGCAGGTACGAACCCAGGCGCTTCAAGCCCTCGCGCAGCGTTTCCTCGGGGGCGCAATAGCCCAGACGCGCGCCGCGAGGGAGGTCGAACCTGCTGCCCGGCACGAGCAGGACGCCTTCGTCACGCAAAAGGTCGAGGCAGAACTTCTCGTCGTCCTCGGGAATATCGAGCCTGATGTAACTTACGGACACGCCCTTCGGCGGAATCCAGCTCACACGTGGCTCGGAGTCGATCCATTCCTGCGTGATGGCACGGTTGTTCCTAATGATGGCGAGATTGCGCTCGACGATGGCCTCGCGGTTGCGCAGCACGTACGTGGCCAGAGCGTCGTTGAACACGCCGCTGCAGATCATCGTGTAGTCGCGCAGGACGCGCATCCTATCAGCAAGTTCCTTGTTGCTCACCGTCCAGCCGCAACGGGCGGCGGGAACGCTGTAGTCCTTGCTCACGCTGTTGGTGCATACGCCCTTGTCATACAGGTCGACGATGCTCGTGCACGCTTCGGCGCCTTCAAGCGGGAAGAACACCTCGTCGCAGAGAATCCAGGCATCAACGCTGCGAGCGATTTCCACGATTTCCTCCATCACGTCGGTAGTGATGATGGCGCCCAGCGGATTGCTGGCATTGTTCAGGCAGATGAGCTTCGTGTCGGGGCGCACAAGAGCCTTCAGCTCGTCAAGACGCGGCTGCCAGCCATCTTCCTCGTGGATGTGCCAGTGCTCCACTTCCGCCCCCAACGCGGCGGGCAGGTCGTACAGCGGCTGGTACGTGGGATATTCGGCAATCACGTGGTCGCCCGGCTCGACCAGGGCCATGATGGCGTTCAGGTTCGCGCCCGTACCGCCATTCATCTGAAGCACGTTGTCGGGGTTCACGTTACGGTAGAGCTTCGCGACTTCCTCTTTGAAGTCAGCCGAACCTTCGATCCAACCGTAATTCATCTTCTTGCGGTTCAGCTGCTCGTAGAAGGTCTCGCCCTGCTTGCCGTCAAGCGCCAGGATTTCCTCCATGGTAAGGCTCGCGATGGTGGACTGAGCGATATCCCATGTAGCGTCGTGCTCCCAGATGTTCAGGTACTCTTCCACTCCGATGGTCTTGATACGCATAAACCCTCCTTACTAGAAAACGAAGAGGAGGCAACCCGCGCAAGCTGCCTCCTCCTTCGAACCCCCTATGTGCCTAGAATTTAGAACACGGGAATGAAGCCGATAGCGGTCAGCGGAATGCTGATGATACCGATGATGCCGATGATGACAGCACCAATCTTCTCGCCCTGCGTGAGGGAAGCGCCAGCTTCCTTGCGCGCCTTAGCGTAGAAGAAGAAGCCGGGGATGTAGCCCAGGCAGGCCAGCAGCAGGAACTGCCAACCGGCGAGCACCATGCACAGAACCTGGAAGGCAACGGCGATGGCACCAAAGATCATGTTCTTGGTGTCGCCCGTTTCCTTGCCCAGCTTCACCTGGTATGCAGCAGCCAGAGCCCAGGAAACCATGATGGTAACGGTGCACATGCTGATGGCGAAGGTGTAAGCGTCGGCAGCGGCGAACGCAACGATCAGGAAGACCTGCGTGCAGAGACCAACGATGATCAGAGCCATGGAAGGAGCGTTCTTCTTGTTCACCTTGTTCCAGGAAGCGGGAAGCAGGTGATCGTCGCTCATGCCCGAGGAAGTCTCGGCAGGGAGCATGGTGAAGGACAGCCAAGCGCCCAGAACGCTGATGATGATGGCGACGGAGATGAACGTGCCGCCCCAGCCGGGAGCCAGGTACTCGAACACGGAAATCATCGCGGGGCTCTCGGCGGCGATGAGCTCTTCGTAGGGCATAACGCCATAGGGAAGAACGGAAGCGCCAATGTAGAGAACCAGCAGAACGATGAGGCCGATGATGGTGGCCTTGCCCACATCGGACTTACGAGCAGCGCGCTTGGACATAACCGTAGCGCCCTCGATGCCGATGAATACCCACATCATGGCAATGATGCAGTTGATGATCTGGTCGGAGATGCCGCCCAGTTCCACTTCGCCCTCGCTGAGAGCCATAACGGCTACGTTGCGCTCGAACTCGCCCCAGAAGTCGGCGGAGAACACGCCGGCGTTGAAGGCGAAGAGGCAGAACAGGATGAAGAGCAGAATGGAGACGATCTTGACGATCATGACGATTGCGTTCAGGAATGCAGCGCTTTCAACGCCGTTGATTACCAGGAACGTAATGGCCCACAGGAAGATGGACACGATAACGATGCTGAGAATGCCAGCCGGATCGGTGAGGGTGGCATCGAAGGTCCCCGGGAAGAGGCTTCCCAGAACCTGCACCACCATCGTGGCGAAGCCGATGTTGCCCAGCCATGCGGACAGCCAGTAACCCCAGCCGGAAATGAAGCCGGCGAAGGGACCGAAGCCCTCGGTCGCGTACTGATAGAGACCTTCAACTTCGGGCTTCTTGGCGCCCAGGTTGGCCAGGGACAGAGCCAGGAACAGGAAGCCTGCGCCGGCAAAGACCCAGCCGATAAGAGCGCTGCCAGGAGCGGCTGCGCCGGCGAGCTGACCGGAAAGGGCGTAAACGCCAGAACCGATACAGGAGCTCACCACGAGACCGATGAGGCCAAAGAGGCCTACACCCTTAACTTTTTCTCCCATGAGAAATCCTCCTTTACTATGCAGACCCGCCTGGGTTCTGCCATTTTTCCGGTCCTGCGTCACGCAATAGAATCTGTTGCGTCACGCAGAATGCCCAGGCGGTTCAGGAGCCCCCTCCGCTTGCGCGCGCGAAGAGGGCGTCCTAACAAAATGATGGTGGCGGGAAACCCTTACAGGTCTTCGCGCCAGGCCGGCATGCTCATGCAGCGCGGGCCGCCACGGCCGCGAGAGAGCTCGCAGCTGGGGATGACGACCAGTTCGAGGCCGTTCTTGTACAGGAAGTCGTTGGTGACGTTGTTGCGCTGGTAGACGCAGATCTTGCCAGGCTCGATGCAC
>NZ_JAZZJS010000065.1:0-38859 GCF_056180635.1 Denitrobacterium sp.
GGGCAGGACCGATACCAGGCTCCCGATTCTTCTCGAACTTCCCATAAAACACCGTGAAGTGATATGCGAACCGATCCTCGGGCAGATCGATATGGAAAAATATCTTGCGTCCGGGTGTGGTATCTGGCCATTATGCCCGAATTGCTCTACATCATTGGTGAGCCCACTACGCGTCGCCGCGTTGTGACGGTTGCGCTTCTGGGCGCGTACCTCACGCTTGACGTGTTCATGACGCTCTCGTGCTTCGGGCGCGTTACGGAACGTCACGAGGGCATTCCTCCGCAGAATAGCTTCGATCAGTGGATCGACCAGAACTATACCGACGAGTTCATGTCCGACCGTTTCCAGAACATGAGTTTCTCCTCGTAAACGCCCCTTTGCATGCGCGCGTTTCGCGACGTGGCGCTTTTTTCGCCCTCCTGCATCTTTCTTGGGGACTTTCTTCCGTTTTACTATCGCGTGCTGGAGTGAATTGCGGTAGGATACGCTTTATTCGAGTGGAGTGCCTGGCTGTGCCAGCGCACGTTACGGGCAAGGAAGGATTCGCATGTCCCAACAGCAGGATATCCTGACGATGCCCCACGAAAAGATCGAGCAGATTCAGATCGAGGGCATCAAGCAGACCGTCATCAACTGTTACGAGAGCATTCCGTTTTATAAGAAGTCGTTTGACGAGGCGGGTTTCGACCCGTATGCCGTGCAGACGATCGAAGACCTGCAGAAGGCTCCGTTCGTAACCAAGCAGGACCTGCGTGACGCCTACCCGTATGGCATGCTTGCCGTTCCCCTGAAGGACGTGCGCGAGATTCATATGTCCAGCGGTACCACTGGCGTGGCAACCGTGGGCGCCTACACCGAGCACGACCTGGAAATCTGGGGCGACTGCTTCGCCCGCGGCGTGGAATACGCGAACGGCACGCCCGACGACGTAATGCACGTGTGCTATGGCTACGGCCTGTTCACGGGTGGTCTTGGCGCGCATTACGGCGGCATTGCCGCTGGCTGCACCACCATCCCCATGTCGGCCGGCCAGACCGAGCGTCAGATTCGCATCCTGCGCGAGATGGGCTCCACCATCTTGGCATGCACGCCCAGCTACGCCATGCATATCGCCGACACGGCACTGGAAATGGGCATCGACCCTGCTAAGGAATTCACCCTGCGCGCCGGCATTCATGGTGCCGAGCCCTTCAGCGACAACTTCCGTGCCGACCTGGAGCGCAAACTCAACTACAAGGTGCTTGACGTGTACGGCCTTACCGAGACGATGGGGCCGGGCGTTGCCATCGAGTGCATGGAGCAGAATGGCCTGCATATCGCCGAGGACCACTTCTTCTGCGAAATCATCAATCCTGAAACCGGCGAGGTTCTGCCCGACGGCGAATGGGGCGAGCTGGTCATCACCACCATCGACCGCGAGGCATCGCCCGTGGTGCGCTACCGCACGCGCGACATCACGCGCATCATTCCCGGCGAGTGTGCATGCGGTCGCACGCATCGCCGCATCGACCGCCTGCATGGCCGCACCGACGACATGCTCGTCATTCGCGGCGTGAATGTCTTCCCCAGCCAGATCGAAGACGTAATGCGTACGTTCCCGCAGGTGAGCAGCTGGTACGTCATCGAGCTCACGCGCAGCGGCTCTATGGATGTGGTAACGTTGAAGGTCGAGCCGGCTGCTGACTTCGACTTCGACGAAATCGCCGCGCTCGAACGCGTGCAGAAGGATATCCAATCCGAATTGAAGAAGGCGCTTTCCGTTGCCGTGAAGGTTCGCATCGTGGAGCCGAAGAGCATTCCGCGCAGCGAGGGCAAGGCCAAGCGCGTTATCGACAAGCGAGAGGGGATTCACTAATGATCGACCAGCTCACCGTATTCCTCGAGAACTCCGAGGGCCGTCTTGATGCGCTCGTGCGCACGCTGGGCGCCGCGGGCATCAACATGAGCGCGCTCACCATTGCCGACACGGCCGACTACGGTCTCGTGCGCATCATCTGCAACGAACCCACGCGTGCTGCCGAAGTGCTGCGCGACAACGACTTCCGCGCGCTTGTCACCAAGGTAAGTGCCATCGAGGTGCCGAATCATCCCGGCGGGCTCGCCAGTCTGCTCGACAAGCTTGCTGAACTGGGGCTGAACATCGAATACGGCTATTGCTTCTCGGTTAATGGGGAAAAGGCCGTTGATGTGCTGAAGATTGCCGGCACAGCGGAAGCCGAACGTGCGGCGGCTGCGCTCGAGGAAGCGGGCTTTAAGCCCCTCACGCAGGAAGACCTACTGTAGGCTGCCTTCTGGGGCGTCGCTCTCATCGAGTTTTACGAACGCGTACTCAATTGCGTCATGCAAGGACCGCTTGGTTTCCTCCAGGCGGTCCTTTTTCAGCTCGCACTCCCAGATAACTACGACGTGCCAGCCCTCCGATTCCAGCTGGGCGCGCACGCGCTCGTCGCGCTCGCGATTGCGCGCGAACTTAGCGTTCCAGTAGTCGAGGTTCGATTTGGGCGTGGTGGCGTGCTTGCATCCTTCATGGTGATGCCAGAAGCAGCCGTGCACGAAGATGGCAATCTTGCGCCCCGGATAGGCTATATCGGGATGCCCCACGCACTTCTTCCAGTCGCATCGATAGCCCGACCAGCCCATTTCGCGAAGCATGCGGCGAACGAGAAGCTCGGGCTTGGTGTTTACGCGCTTGTTCGCGACCATGACGTTATGTACGGCTTCAGAAACCATGCGTGCCATAATAGCACGGCTAAATCTCTTTAAGCTTATTTTCAGCAAGCCTTGGCATACTGTACTCACAGACAGCGGGAGGCACCCCAGACCCCCTCATACCCCTCCTTCCGTTGCTGACCCAGCCCCGCGCACGCACACATCGCGGGGCTTTTTCGTGCCTTCAGTCCGTAATCGTTTTGCGTCGCGCTTGCGGGGCGGGGAAGACGTTGCGTATCGCATGGAAACCAGCCGCGCTCCCTTTGCGTGCTGTTAGAATGGCGGATGAAATACGAAACGAAGATACGGCGCGCAACGAAGAGGTATAGCACATGGCATTTGTTCACCTGCACAATCACACGGAGTATTCCCTGCTCGATGGTGCAACCAAAGTTAAAGCCATGGTGAAACGCGCGGCTGAACTGGGCATGCCTGCCGTCGCCATCACCGACCACGGCGTGATGAGCGGCGTCCCCGAACTCGAAGACGCCTGCATGGCTCTCGAGAAGGATACGGGTCAGAAGGTTAAGCCCATTTTCGGTTGCGAAGTGTATTTCACCACCGACGACGAACTTAAGAAGGAAGGCAAGCCGAAGCTGTACCACATGGTGCTGCTGGCCAAGAATAACGAGGGCTACCACAACCTGGTGAACCTGGTTAGCGAGTCGCACGTCGATAACTTCTACTATAAGCCGCGCACTACCTACGCCATGCTGCAGAAGTACGGCAAGGGCATCATCGGTACCACGGCCTGCATCGCTGGCATCGTGCCGCGCCTGCTCGATGTGAACCAGTACCAAGATGCCGTGGAATGGGTGCGCAAGCTTTCCGCCTGCTTCGAGCCGGGCGACTTCTATATCGAGCTGCAGAACCAGGGCATTACCACCGACCATGGAAAAACGCAGACGGAATTGAACCACCAGCTCGCTGGCATCGCCCGCGAACTGGGGCTGAAGACCATCGCCACGAACGACTTCCATTACCTTACGCACGAAGACGCCGAAGCGCAGGACATCATGCTCTGCATCGGCACGGGCAGCAAGGTCGACGACGTCGATCGCATGCGCTTCTCGAACGACCAGTTCTACATGAAGACGGAAGAGGAAATGCGCGCCGCCATGGCCGAGTTCCCCGAAGCATGCGATAACACCGTCGAGCTGGCGGAAAAGTGCAACGTCGTGCTCGAGCGCGATTCCATTCTTCCGCGATTCCCCGTTCCCGAAGGCGAGACGGAAGTTTCCTGGTTCCGCAAGGAATGCGAGAAAGGCCTTATCAATCGCTACGGCGAGGGCAAGGTCTCCAATATGGAAGAGCTGGGCAAGCTGCGCCCCGACGTTGTGGAACGCTATGAGCACGAAGCTGGCGTTATCATCCAGCAGGGCTTCCCCGCGTACTTCCTCATCGTGCAGGAATACATCATGTGGGCCAAGAACAACGGCATCGGCGTAGGCCCGGGCCGTGGTTCCGCTGCCGGCTCCATCGTTACGTATGCCATGGGCATTACCGACCTCGACCCGCTGCCGTATGGCCTGCTCTTCGAACGTTTCCTTTCCGTGGAACGTGTCGAGATGCCCGATATCGACGTCGACTTCGACGATCAGCATCGCCAGGACGTTATCGAGCATGTGCGCGAGTTCTATGGCGAAGACCACATTTCGGGCGTTATTACGTTCGGCAAGCTGCAGGCGAAGAACGCCGTGCGCGACGCCGCGCGCGTGCTCGACTACCCATATGCGGTAGGCGATAAGATTTGCAAGCTCATCGGCGGCGAAATCGGCATTACCATTCAGCAGGCGCTCGACACCAACCCCGACTTGAAGGACGTCTACGAGCATGATCCCGATTGCCAGGCGGTAATCGAGGCTGCTCAGTCCATTGAGGGCCAGGTGCGCGGCGAGGGCGTGCATGCATGCGCCACCATCATTTGCCGCGACCCGCTTTCCGATCACGTGCCCGTAAAGCGCGACACCAAGGGCGGCGGCATCATCACCCAGTACGACGGCCATTACACGCCTGAGCTGGGCCTTCTTAAGATGGACTTCCTGGGTCTGCGTACCCTGGGCGTAATCAGCCGCGCGTGCGCCAACGTGAAGACGCGCCACGGCATCGACATCGATCCGGGAAAGATTCCGCTCGACGACCCCGAGAGCTTCAAGCTCATGTGCGGTGGCAACATGGACGGCCTGTTCCAGGTGGAAGGCAACCTGTACGTTACGCTGTTCGCGCGTATGAAGCCGCGCCGTTTCTCCGACATCGTCGCATCTATCGCATTGAACCGACCGGGTCCTCTGCAGAACGGCTTCGTCGACGACTACGTCGACCGCGTCAGCGGCAAGAAGCCCGTTAAGTACTACGACGACCGCCTGCGTCCCATCCTCGAGGAAACGTACGGCACCATCGTGTACCAGGAACAGTTGATGCAGATCTCGATGGCCATGAGTGGCTTCTCCGCTGGTAAGGCAGACAAGCTGCGTAAGGCCATGGGTAAGAAAAAGCTCGAGGTCATGAAGGCCCTGGAAGAGGACTGGAACAACGGTGCCGTTGAAAATGGCTACTCGTTGGAGGTTTCGAAGAAGATCTGGTCCGACGCCGAGAAGTTCGCACAATACGCGTTCAACAAGTCGCACTCGGCTTGCTACGCCGTGCTGGTTATGCGCACCGCATACCTGAAGGCGCATTACCCGAACGAGTTCATGGCCGCTGTGCTTTCCAGCTACCTGGGCAGCAATGACAAGCTCATTCACTATATCGCCAGTTGCAACGGCAGCGGCATCAAGGTCCTGCCGCCCGACATCAATGAGTCGAACCTCGAGTTTACGCCCGTCGACGAAGGCGTGCGCTTCGGCCTGGCAGGCGTTCGCGGCGTAGGCGAAAAGGTCGTAGAGGACATCATCGCCGAGCGCGAAAAGGGCGGTGCGTACACCAGCCTGCACGACTTCGTGCGACGCATGGATGCGCGCAGCTACAACCGCAAGACGCTCGAGGCCCTCATTAAGGCAGGCGCGTTCGATAGCACGGGCTACACGCGCAAGCAGTGCATGCACTTCCTCGACGACACGCCGCTGCTGGAAAACGCCGCGCGCCGTCAGAAAGACCGCAATGCCGGGCAGATTTCCATGTTCGACATGTTCGCCGACGACGCCGATTCGGGATTCCACGAAGAGGTGCCCGAGCCCGATGGCGTGGAATGGGACAAGCGCACTAAGCTGAAGTTCGAAAAGGACATTCTGAAGATCTACGTCAGCGACCATCCGCTGCGTCCGTATGAGGGCAAGCTGCGCAAGCTTTCGAAGTTCCGCATTGGCGACCTGGCCGAACGCGAGCGCGACATCAAGAATTCCACGTTCGTGGGCATGATTTCCGCGGCGGCCACGAAGCTTACCAAGAAGGGTACGCGCATGGCCACGTTTACCCTGGAAGACACCACGGGCCATGTGGAGTGCGTTTGCTTCAAGTACGAAGACTATGCCGACGCCATTCGCGAGGATGCCATCGTGAAGATCAAGGGCAAGTACGAAGCGGGCGACCGCAACCAGCTCATGGCCTTCGAGGTATCGCTGCTTGACCTGGGCGAAAGCGAAGAAGATGCCCTGCCCAAGACGGTGGAGATCACCATCATGCAGAGCGACTTCTCGCAGCAGAACATGCAGTTCCTCACGCAGATTTTGAAAAAGTACCCCGGTCGCGACGGTGCCGTGCTGTTCGTGCGCCAGAACAACGGCCAGAAGTTCCGCGCCGAGCTGCCCCTTACCGTCGATGCCCGCAACCGTGGCCTGTATCAGGAGCTGTATTCCCTGTTCGGGCGTGAAGTTTGGAGCGCTGCGTCGTAATGCCCACTATCGCGCTGCTGCTGCAGTACAAGGGCGAGGCCTACAACGGCTTCGCGAAGCAGAAACCAAGGCCTCAGGATGGCCCCGAGGGCTCGGCGGGGAAGAAGTGCAAGCAGATTGTCACCGTGCAGGGCGAGCTCGAGCGCGCCCTGGAGGTGCTGTATCGCCGCCCCGTCGACACTACGTGCGCGGGACGCACCGATGCGGGTGTGCATGCGTTGGGGCAGGTCATCAGCTACGATGTCTCGCCCGAGGAAGTGGAGGCTCGCTCGACGCGCACGCTTCTGCGCTCGCTGAACGCGCTGACGCCCGAGGATATCGGCATCCGCGACGTATGGCAGGCGACCGACGGTTTTTCCGCGCGCTTCGACGCGAAGTGGCGCGAATATCGCTATTACCTTTCGGTGGGCTCCACGCCCCCGATGATCATGGCCGACTACTGCTGGCATATGCGTTGTGAGCCACTCGATATCGATGCTATGAATGAGGCTGCGCAGTACCTAATTGGCGAGCATGACTTCAAGAGCTTCTGTCTTGCTGCCAGCGCGGTGGGGAAGCCTACGTGCCGCAATGTGCTTGATCTTAGTGTTTCGCCCGTTCAGATTGGTGGGCAGGATTTGGTGTGCATTCGCGTGGTAGGTAGCTCGTTCCTGCATTCCATGGTGCGTACCATTGCGGGAACGCTTGTTGCCGTGGGTCGTGGGCTGCGCGAGCCCGCGTGGGTTGAAAGCGTGCTGGAGGCCCGTTCTCGCGATGCCGCCGGAGAAAAAGCTCCCGCCAAGGGTTTGGTCTTTTGGCAGGTGGGATATGAGGGGTACAATAGGCACCTAGGGTAGAGATATCAAAGGAACGCCTATGTTATTCCGTAAGCGTAAAAAGGGCCAGAATACAGAGCCCGAAGTCGTGGAAAGCGCCGTCGTTTCCGCGGGCAATCCGGTGATTGTGTATGGGGGAGACGGTAAAGAATCCCAGATGAAAGAAGCCAATGCGCAGCAAGCTCAGGAGCAGAAGGCTCCCGAAGCGCAAGCTGCGTCTGCTGTGCCGCAAGAAGCCGCTCCCGCGGCTGCTGAGGGGGCTCCGCAAACGGCTGTGGCCGCAGTGCCCACAGCTCAGCCGTCTGTGTCTGAGCCTGTGCAAGCGACGTATTTGAAGCAAGCCGAGCTCGCGGCACGCGCGCGGGAAGCGCAGAGCGCGTCTGCCCAGGCGGAACAGTCTGAAGCTGCGGCACCTGTTGAACCCGCACCTGTCGCTCAGCCTGCTGGTGCTCCCGTTGAGGCTGCGCCCGTCGTTCAGCCTGCGGCACCCGCACAGCCTGCGGCTGATGCCTCTGCCGATGCTCAATCTGCCGCTACTGCGGCTGTCACAGCTCAGCCTGCGTCCCAGCAGCAAGCACTCCAAGGCGAATCCGCTTCGAGCGCTTCCGCAGCTCGCGAGGGTGTGCTTCCCGAGTGGGCGCCTTCCGACGATGCCGCTCAGGAACTGGTCGACAGTTTCTTCAATGCTCCCGTGGAAAGCGATTCGACGAATCCCTTCGTCATTCCCCGCGGTCAGCATATCGACACGCAGAAGCCGCTCGTGTTCCGTGGCGCCATGGCCGATGCCGCTTCCCAGGATGCTGCGGCCGAGGCTCCTGCCGCTGCTTCCACGGCAAGCGAACAGGATTCCGCGCAAGTTGAAGCCGCGCAGGCGTCAGACCCCGCCGTTTCCGAGCAGAAGGCCCCTGCCGGTCATGTGATCAAGCTTGAGTCGCTGGGCTCTACTGAAGTGGCTACGCTTTCTTCGGTGCTTTCCGATAAACCCGCAGCTCAGCCCATTTCGTTTGCGTCGATTGCTTCCGAGGCCCATAAGTCCGCCGCAGTCGAGCCCGCCCCTGCGCCCGCCGTCGAGGAATCCGCTCCCGCTGCCGCGGCTGAAGCCACCTCCGTCGTCGAGGCGCCTGAGGCCACGCAGGCCGAAACGCCCGTCGCCGCGGCTTCTGCGGTTACTGATGAGCCCGAGATTCCGTTCCTCGAAGCCGAAAAGTCCATCGGGCTTTCCGTGTCCGAGATGGTGCATCTGGAATCTATCGGCGAGGCCCTGAAGGAGCAGATGGACGCTTCGCGCGCCGAAGCGGAGGAAGAAAAGAAGCTCGCTTCCCATGCCGAGAAGACCATTTCGCTTGGCTCTGCGCCGAGCGAGCATATCGGTTCGATATCGGAGGCGCTTGGTCGCGTTCCCGCATCCGAGCCTGTCGCTTCCGCGCCCCAGCCGGTTGGGGAGCGCATTCTCCCGTCTTCCTTCGTAGCTGAGCCTGCTGCGAGCGCGCAAGCTGGAGTTGCTCCGTCACCCATCGATGCGGCATCTGCCGCTGCTGGTGTATTCGCGCGCAGCATTTCCGAGCCACTTCCTCGTATCCAAGTCGACGAGGCAGGCGCGCCTTCCGTTGTGGAGGAGCCTGCGCAGCCCGTAGCCGTCGAGCCGCAGCAGCCCGTTGTGGAAGAAGAGCCGGTCGTTTCTGAACCCAAGCAGCCTGTGGTTGTCGAAGAGCCTGTTCAGGCCGTAGCGTCTGAGTCTCAGCAGCCCGCTGTGGCCGAGGAAGCTGTCCTGCCAGAACCCGTCGCAGAGACTGAGCAGTCAAAGGAGGTTCCGGAGGCGGCTCCTGCCGACGATGACGAAATCGTTAAGTCGCTGTTCGCCGCCGAGCGTGAGGCCGAAGCCAAGAAGGAGGCTGCGCGCCAGGCCGCAGCTGCGGCTGCCGTGGAATACGAACCGCAAGGTGGGGGCTTTGCCCTTGCCTCCGATCAGGCCGCACCTGCTTTTGCTCCCGATGGCACGCTTGCGAGCGATGCGATTGGCGACGAGGTCGACCTGCCCGAAATCCCCGCTGAGCCCACGGAGCAAGAAGCCGCCCCCGAGGCTGACGAACGCGAGCAGCGCAGATACGCCGGCTTCCCCGATCAGGAGGCGGCGGGCGCGCTCGACAGCACCGAGCCCCGTGCGGCAACCGTGCCTTCGTTCGTGTACGTTACCGCTCCGGCGTTCGAGCCCGAGCAGGGCTTCGAGCGCAAGGCGAATGCGAAGCCCGCATACGAGCGCGAGCGCCATGCCGCGGCCGATTATGAAGCCGAACGCAAGGCCGCGCTGCTGCGCAATCGCGCGAGCGTGAACTTCACGGCCCCTGTTGAGGCGCCCATCCCCGACTTTGGCACGCCCCATCCGCCTGTCGATTTCAATGCGTTCGAGGATAAGCCCGAAAAGAAGAAAAAGAAGGACAAGGGCAAGAAAGATAAGAAGGGGAAGAAGAAAAAGGGCAAGAAGGGCAAGAAGATGAAGAAAGACAAAGACGAGAAGCGCGACAAGCGCAAACGCGACGACGAAGCGCCTGCCACGTTCCGCCAGCTTTACACTTCTCGCGATGGAAAGCTTGCCATCTACGAGGATGCGGAAGGCCACATTATCTCGGTGGACACCAACCGACTCTCCTAAAAGAAAGATGCCGAACGCCCGCGTCTCGCACGTGGGCGTTCTTGTTGCTGCTGGGTTCGGGTCGTCCTGCGGAGTGGGGCGTGTCCCAGGGGGGTACCGCTCCGCTGCTCGCGGATTGGGCCGAATACCCAGATAGCGCGGGTGAGTTTATGCCTTGTGCCATCCGTGCTATATTGCTTTCATTGGTGGCTTAGCAGGGGAGAGTGCGCTTTGCGCGCAGTTGGGCATACTACAAGATCTTGGCTTTTGCGTATTGCGTACGCGTGTATGTTCGTTGCGTTTGGCCTCTTCTTGTGGTGCCTCATCTCGGCTAATGCTGCGTATGCTTCGGGGTCTCTGTTTGCCCCCGAAGAAGCTAGCTCCTCCGATGGGGCGGACGTTACCCTGATTGAAGGATATTCTCAGCCTGGCATGTCGCTTTCGGCGCAGTCCGTTCGCGGGTCGTATGGCAGCGATGGCGCGCTAATCGTCGCGCTCGACCCTGGACATGGCGGCACGGAAAACGGTGCGGTCGATTACGTCGTCGAAAAGGACGTTAACTGGAAAATCGCGCAGTATTGTCGGGAGCGTCTGCTGCAGTACCCGGGCGTGCGCGTGATGCTTACACGCGGGCAGAACGAGACGGTCTCGCTGAACGGGCGCGTCTCGCGCGCTGTCGATGCAAATGCTGACGTATTCGTTTCGCTCCATAACAACGCGCGGGGTAGCGAAACGGAAAAACCCTCGGGTTATCAGGTCTATCATCAGTACGTAGAAAGCGGTTATCGCTTGTCCACCACGGCAACTCCGTCGCGTGCCATCTCGGAATGCATCGCCGCACGCTTGAGGAGCGCCGGTGTCGACCCGCAGGATGAGGCTTACAACGGCTTGAAAATTCGCTTGTCAGATGCCGATTACTACGTCGATGGCTCGCTAACCGATTACTATGGCGTGTTGCGCATCTCGCGCAAGAACAATCTGCCGGCGGTGCTGGTCGAGCACCTGTACGTCGATGACCCCATCGATGGCACGCGCTTGCGCCAGGAATCGTGGCTGAAGGCCCTTGGCTATGCCGACGCCGATGGCATTATGGACTATTACGGCTACGACAAGCAGGAGTGGGCCGACGCGTACGATGGCTCTGCTACCGATCGCATGTATCGCCTCTACAACCCGAATTCCGGTGAGCATTTCTACACGGCCAGCGAAAGCGAGCGCAATACGGTTACGAAAGCCGGCTGGGTGTACGAGGGCATCGGCTGGATAGCCCCCAAGTTAAGTGGCGTGCCCGTCTATCGCCTGTACAACCCCAATGCGGGCGACCATCACTACACCACGAGCGCTTCCGAGCGAGACAAGCTGTCGAGCCTGGGTTGGAACTACGAAGGCGTGGGCTGGTACTCCGATGAATCGCGGTCCGTGCCCATGCTGCGCGAGTATAACCCCAACGCCGTTGCGGGCGCGCACAACTTCACGGCGAGTACCTCGGAGCATGAAAGCCTTGTGCGTCTGGGCTGGCTTAATGAGGGCATTGCGTGGTACGCCGTTGGCGCGGCGTCGTCGTAGCCGCGGCATGAAAAAAGCCCTCCGGAATAATCCAGAGGGCTGAAAGCTCGTGACGAAGCGCTATGCAATCTTTTCCGGCACCGTGCGGTCGACGAAGTAAATGCGATACCACATCAGGAACATGAACACGATCCAAATCTTGCGCGTGTTGTCGCGCGTGCCGGCCTTGTGCTCGTCGAGCAGGTGCATCAGCTCGCCGGTGTTGAAGAACCGCTGCGCCTCGGGGCCCGTGAACCACTCTTTTACCTGGTTGTAGTAGGTATCCTGGCGCAGCCAGCCCACAACGGGCACGGGGAAGCCAAGCTTCTGCTTTTCGGCCCAAGCCTCGGGGATGGCACGCTTTGCGGCCTTGCGCAGCGTAAGCTTGCTCTGCTCGTTGCTAACCTTCAGGCGCGTGGGTATGGTGGCGGAAACGCCGAACACCTGCGTGTCCAGGAACGGCACGCGGCTCTCGAGCGAATGCGCCATCGACATTTTGTCGGTCTTCAGCAGGATGTCGCCCACCAGCCAGAACTGCGTGTCGACGTACTGCATGCGCGTGGTTTCGTCCATGTCGGCCACTTCGGCATACGCGCTCTGCACGACCTGCTGCGGCGTGGGCAGGTTCGCGGGAACGCTCTTCATGAGCTTCGCGCGCTCAGCCTGGGAAAACGCGACGCCATTCGCGTTCGTGTAGTACCAGTCTTCCACGCTCTCGCTTGCGCGACGCAGATAGTTCGCACCGCGGATGCCCAGCTTGCCCAGCACGGCGGCGCCGGCCTTCAGCAGCGGCTTGGGGCACCAGGAAAGGCGCGCGTTCGCACAGGGCGTTTCGTAAATACGGTACCCGCCGAAGAACTCGTCGGCGCCTTCGCCCGAAAGCACCGCCTTAACCTTCTTGGCGGCAATCTGGTCGACGAAATACAGGGCCACGGCGCTTGGATCGGCCGAGGGCTCGTCCATGTGCCACTGCACGCGCGGCAGGCTGGCCCAGTATTCCTCTTCGGTAATGTGCTTGTGATCGTTGGCGATATGCAGCTCGTCGGCGAGCTCTTGCGCCCAGGAAATCTCGTCGCGTTCGCCTTCGTATTCGGCGAAACCCACGGTGAACGTGTGGATGTCGGGATTCTCCTTCGCCAGCAGCGCGGCCATATAGCTCGAATCGATGCCCGACGAAAGGAACGAGCCAACTTCCACGTCGGCCACGTTGTGGTAGCGCACGCTTTCCTTCATGGCCTCGTGAATGGCATCTACGGTGTTTGCCTCGTCGCGGCTCTCGTTGAAGTCGTAGGTGGGATGCCACCAGCGCTCGACTTCCATGCTGCCGTTGGCGCGCACGGTGAGGCAGTGGCCCTGGGGCAGTTTGAAGATGCCCTTGAAGAACGTCTCGTCGAACGCGCTGAACTGGAAGCACAGGTACTGGGCCAATGCCTCTTCATTCAGCTGGCGCTCGTAAGCGGGGTGCTCCAGGATGCACTTGATTTCCGATGCGAAAATGAACTGGCCTTGCTGCTGCGTGTAGTAGAAGGGCTTGATGCCGAAGTAGTCGCGTGCGCAGAAGAGCTCGCCGGTGGCGCGGTTCCAAATGGCGAATGCGAACATGCCGCGCAGGCGCGTGAGGGCGTCTTTGCCCCAGGCCAGGTAACTGGTGAGCAGCACTTCGGTGTCGGAGTTGGTGCGAAACGTCCAGCCGCTGGCTTCCAGTTCGGCGCGCAGGTCGCGATAATTGTAGATTTCGCCGTTGAATACGATGGCGAAATCGCCCGTGGCCAGCATGTCCTCTTCGGTGCCGCACGGCGTGCCGTCCAGCTGGCGTGCGGGGGAGGTGATGGTGGCCTCGTGCTCGCCAGTGGAGCGCACCATGGGCTGGTTTCCGCCCGCTAGGTCGATGAGCGAAAGGCGGCGGTGGCCCAATGCGATGTTGCCGTCGATGTACTGGCCTTCTCCGTCGGGGCCGCGATGCGCCATGATGTCGCACATGGCCTTCAGGGTGGCAGGGCTATCGGTGCTCCGCGAAGCGCCGGTGAAACCGCAGATACCGCACATAGGGTGTACTCCTTCGATTCGATTGCTGTGCGATATGGTACCGCGCTCCTGTTCCCGATTGGTTAAAACAGGGAAAACTGCATATTACGCGCGGGTACATTGTTATGTGTATTTCGGCTTTATTAATTCACCGCGGAAAAGAATCGCATCGGCGTAGACGCATTACTCTGTTTATAATAACGGGATGCTTACATAGGAAAGGATTTTGTATGGTGCAGAACGCGAAGGAGCGCTCGTCTTGGTCGGGTAAGTGGATGTTCATCCTTGCCGCCGCCGCAAGCGCCGTGGGTCTGGGAAACATGTGGCGCTTTCCGTACCTGGCGGCCAAGTATGGCGGAGGCATGTTCATTCTCACTTATGTCGTACTTGTCTTCACGTTCGGCATTTCCATGCTGCTGCTCGAGATTGCCCTTGGTCGCAAAACGGGGCAGTCGGTTATTGGCGCATATAGCTCGTTTGGCAAAAAGTATTCATTCATCGGCGTGCTTGCTGCTGCCGTGCCTTTTATCATCACGCCGTACTATTGCATCATCGGCGGCTGGGTTGCTAAGTATGCCACCAGCTATCTGGTGAATTCTCCTGCCGAAATCGCCGATGGCGGCACGTTCTTCGTGAACTTCATCACCAGCCCCGACAGTAGCTTCGTATTCATGCTGCTGTTCATGGCCGTGGTGTTCCTCATCGTGTCGCTGGGCGTGAAGGGCGGCATCGAAAAGGCCAACCTCATCATGATGCCCCTGCTGCTGGTAGCGGCATTGGCCATTGCCATCTACGTGCTTACCTGGCCTGGTGCTACCGACGGTCTGGCGTATTATCTGCTGCCCGATTTCAGCAAGTTCTCGCCCGAGTTGCTTATTGGCGCGCTCGGCCAGATGTTCTACAGCCTTTCTTTGGCCATGGGCATTATGGTCACCTATGGTTCCTACCTGGACAAGAAGGAAAGCCTCACGCGTAGCGTTCCCTGGATCGGCGGTACCGACCTGGTAGTCTCTACGCTGGCTGGCCTTATGATCGTGCCCGCCGCGTTCATCGCTATGGGTTCCGCGGAAGCCGTGGCTGCGAAGAGCGGCCCGTCTCTCATGTTCATTACCCTGCCTACGGTGTTCGAGCAGATGGGCGGCATCGCCCCCATCATTGGCTTCGCGTTCTTCGTGCTGGTGCTGTTCGCCGCTCTCACGAGCGCCATTTCCCTGGCCGAGGCATGCGTTTCCATCATCGCCGACGGCACGGGCTGGACGCGTCGTAAGTCGCTTATCGTCACCATTCTCGTTGTCGTCATCGCTGGCGTGTTCGTGAACCTGGGCTACAACGGGCTTTCGTTCCTGGAGCCGCTGGGCGAGGGCAGCACGCTGCTCGACCTGTTCGACTTCATTTCCAATTCGGTGCTCATGCCCATCGTGGCCCTGCTCACCGTCATCTTCGTTGGCTGGATCGTGAAGCCGAAGGTCATTGTCGAGGAAGTGAAGCGCTCCAGCAAATTCCGCCTTGAAGGCGTCTGGACGATTATGATCAAATATGTCAGTCCCATTTTGCTGGTCATTATCTTGGTCGCCTACGTAGGCGCCCAGTTCGGGCTCTTTAGCATCTAACCCTTTCCGCCCGGGGCGCATAACCCGGCGGGGCACCCGCTCCGCTGCTCGCACGGCGCGTGTTGCTGGAACTATAGAGGAACGTGAGGTTTTCCCTCGCGTTCCTCTTTTGTTTACGGGTGGGTGCGCCGGACTCGTGCGCTCGCTGGTTCATGCTTTTACTGGCGCTAAGTTCGGGGTTGGGCGCGGATTTGCGTGAAGCTTCGCTTCTCGCTCTTCGCGCCCAACCCCGAACTTAGCGCTATTTAGTTTGCTTTCACAGTGCCCCTATGGGTTATGCGCTCCGCCGCCTGGGTTGCGGCCCGGGACGACCTGCGGGCGGGGGAGGGCCGTCCGCAGGCTCGCTCGGCTGCGCCTTGCATTGCCCGCTGCGGGGGATGCCGAGTAGGAGGATGCTTCTCGTATGCGAGGCGGGGTGCGGGTTGTGAGCGGGTGCCACGGGCGAATGCGCTTCGCTGTTCGCCCTGATGCGAGAGGCGCTGCTTGCGCATACTCACGGGCGTTTCGCTTCGCTTACGCCCTGCTGCTGGCGTGTTGCTCTATGTATAACTAGGGTGATACAATGTATATGCATTGCCATTACAAAAGGAGTTGCATTATGGCTAAGTCTGCGACAATCAATATGCGCGTAAACCCCGAAGTGAAGGCCAACGCCGAATCGGTGTTTTCGAGCCTTGGCATGACGCTTACCGAGGCCATTAACATCTTTTTGCATAAGTCCGTCATGGAAGGCGGTCTTCCGTTCGACGTGCGTCAGCCTCGCTATAACGCTGAAACCGAAGCGGCTATTCAGGAATCGCGCGACATTATGAGTGGCAAGGTGCGCGGCGAGTCGTTCTCGTCGGTCGACGAGATGTTTTCAGCGCTTGAGCTCGATGATTAGGTGTAGCAATGTCTCTTAGGCTGGTCGTTACCACTCAATTCAAGAAAGACGTTAAGCGCATCAAGAAGCGTGGGTGCGACCTTCGCGAACTGTATTCGGTGCTCGATACGCTTCTTGCGGAAGAAGCCCTCGATCTAAAGCATCGCGATCACGCGCTTACGGGGAATTACATTGGCTTTCGCGAATGCCATATTCGCCCCGACTGGTTGTTGGTCTACGCAATAGATGAGGGCCAGCTTATTCTTACTGCTTCTCGCACGGGAACGCACTCAGATTTGTTCGATGAATAGGGTTTATTCCTTTTGGTTCTTGGCTTCTTAATTGCCTTCTTGTCTCCTTGTTACTGCGATTGGGGAAGGCGATTCTTTCGGATTCGCATAGTATGCAATCGGAACGATATTATTTCCCCTGATAAAGTACGGTTTATAGGAATTCTGTGAACTGCGCGACTATTTCTAAAATGACGGTTCCGTAACGAAAAATAATGTGCTAGTAAAACGCGAATTGCTACTTTTGCCACCGCAAAGAATGCTACAATTGTGAAGCTGGTATGAAGGGGGCAGAGCGGCAATTCGCGCTCGCTCTATACCTACATTCCATCATTCATCGCCCTGTGCTTGGGGTTGGGTCCGTGCGATTGAGGAAGGTGGTCGAATGAGTGGGTCTGCTAGTATACGCAACTCGCGTATGAAATTCGCCAAGGGGGTGTTCAGCGCATTTATGGCCGTTGTCACGGTCGTCGGGTTCACCCCAATTGCTCCGCAGCAGGCGTACGGCGACGAGCCCGAAGCGGCGCAGGAGCAACCCGCGGTCGATGAAACCGTAAGTGTCGTGCAAGAACCTGTTGCCGCAGAGCAGGTTGCGCCGGCTGCTTCGACCAATCAGGCGAACGCTGCAAGCGATGTGGTTGCAGCTCCCGAAGGCGCTCAGCTGGAAGCTGCGAGCGAGGATGCTACCGCGCTCGAGCCGATGGCGGGCGTTTCTTGCATCTGGAATAACAATTACTATGAAACGGTGGCCGACGCGATTAACGCCATCGAGGACGACGATGCCGTTACCGAAGCGGCCATTACCATGATTGGCGATTCCGAGGATACTGGTAGCGCCACTATCACAAAGGCAATCACCCTCGACCTCGCAGGTAAGACGATTGTAATGGGAGACGATAAGGCTATCGAGCTGGATGGCGAATCGGCCTCTCTTGATGTGATCGATACCGTGGGCGAAGGTAAGGTTTTTTCCGATGATCGCTGCGCTGCCGTCGATGTGCGTCAGGGCGTGTTTACGATCGATTCGGGTACTTTCACCGCGGGAGGCCCGGATGAGCCTGTCGTGAATGTGTTCAGCAACGGCCTGCTGATCATGAACGCTGGAGCTATTCAGGGCTCTGAGATGGATGCGATTCACGTCATTGGCGGCGTTGCTGTCATCAATGGCGGCGAGATTCTGAACGGCATGTTTGTTACGGACTCCGGTGATTCGACAGCGGCGGTTTTCGTGCGTGGCGATGAAGAAGCCGCTGCTGCGGCTCATCCTACGTTTAGGGGTACCATGAATCCCGCCTTTACGTTGTACGGCAATTGCTCGCTGAGCGTCGAACGCGCCTCGATTTATGCCGACTCGGGTGCGGAGGGCGTCTATGTTAACAAGGGAAACGCCACAGTTACCCTGTCCAATTCCCTTATCGACACTTCGGGCGCCGCAATTAGCCTCGAAGACGATGCTGGCGAGAGTTCGGTTTGCGTTGACAATTGCGTAATTAATTCCAATGATGCGAGCGTAATTGCCGCCGAAGCTGGCTCGGTTGTGGTTCAGAATGATTCCATGCTTTTCTCGAGCTCTGCATCTGCGCCAGTCATCGAGGGCAATAACGGTGCGGAAATCGACGTGTACAACGACGGCACCACGGGTACGTACCTGGGCTCTTCGGGCGCCGCGATCGTTTCCGGTACGTCTTCGAAGATTGCCGTTCATGAAGGCGTAACCAGCTCTGCCAAGATTGCCGCGCAGTATGTGGCAACTGGCTTCTCCTGCACGCAGATTTCGGATGACCCCGAAACATGGGAAGTCAATAACGAAGCGACTGTCCCCACGGTTACTGCTGCGGTGCTTCCGTATGATGGTCTGCAGCCCATTGCCGACCTTCAGGGTGGCGTGGTTCTGTCAGAAACGCCGTCAGGCGACAAGATCATTGCCTCTACCGATGCTGGCTACAGCCTCGAGTATTCGAACAAGGTTAGTTTCAATCCCGATACCGGCATGCTTCAGGCTGAGATGATTGGCGACTATCGCATTGTCGCCACGCTGGAAGATGGCTTCACGTGGGCCGACGGCACGACGGACGTTAAGGTGCTCGAGGTTGTCATTGCCGCTGATATCGTTAAGCCCGCTGTTCCGGTTTCCAATCTTGTGTATACCGGCGAACAGCAGAGCCTGTTCGCATTTGAAGAGGGTACCGAGTTCGTGGACGTTCAGACGTCGCTTGACGTTGTAAACATCACGACGAACGCGGGGTACACTATCACGTTCCATGAGGGAACGTTCGTTATCGACGAGGAGAACAACCAGCTTTTGGCTACGAACGCTGGTGGCTATGACCTTACGATTGCGCTCAACGATCCCGATAACGCGACGTGGACCGATGGCACCTTTGCCCCGAAGGACCTTACCGGAACTATCGCCAAGAAGACGGTAACGACTCCCACCGTAGTTACTGGCCTCGTGTATAGTGGCGCGGGCCAGGTTGCCATCAACTATGGCGAGGGCGTTGAATGGCTGAGTGGCGATGAGCTAACGCAAGGTTCTAACGTAAAGACGACTGCGGGCTACGTCCTTTCCACTACCGAAGAGCATGCATTTGGCATGACCGCTAGCCATGAGATTACCGTTGTGAATGCGGACAGCTACAGCGTTGTGGCTTCGATTTCCGGCCTGAATGAGGATGCCGAGAACTATATGTGGGAAGACGAGACTACCGGCGACAAGCAGCTTGTTATCAGCGTTGCCAGGAAGCCCGTTGCTCAGCCCACCGCTGTTGTGGGGCTTACGTACACGGGTCTCTTCCAGAAGATTATCGACCTGCAGGGTGGCGCTGTCGTTGGCGACCCCGTAACGGATGCGGGAACGACTACTGTTACGATCGATGCTGGGTACGAGGTTGTTTATCCCAGTGCTTTGAGCGTGCGGGTTGTTAATAGCCAGCTTGCCGCCGCCGATGCCGGCACATATCCGGGCTTTACGTGCACGCTTGATGCCAACCATCAGTGGGCTGACGTCGAAGCGGGCGAAGAGCTTGAGCCGATCACGATCGATGATGCGGCAATTGTCAAGGGCGTCACGCCTGTTCCCACGGTTACTCCCGCGACCGGTAAGGCCGAATGGACGGGCGAACCCATCGAGCTTTTCGATCTGAATGGCGCAGTTGTACTGAATGCGTACGAGGATGTCGACGGCATTCATGCGACCACCAACAAGAATTACACGCTGCTGTATCCCACTACGGTTACGTATAACAATGGCAAGCTGTATGCCACGGATGTGGATACGTACGAAATTACGGCAACCCTTTCGAGCAGTGGCCGCGATTACGTGTGGTCCGATGACCCGGCGGCGAACTACGAGCGCACCTTCGAAGCGGAAATCACGCGCATTACCGCAACGGACCCCGTTGAAGTTTCCCATGATCCGTATACCTACACGGGCATGGCCAAGGCGCTCCTCGATCTGAATGGCGCTTCGATTACGGATGAGTACGTGGATGGCGGCGTGGTGATGGCTGTTACCGACGCCGGATACACGCTTGTATACGATGAGGGCCTCGATATCCAGGTCGTGGATGGTTTCGTTATTGCCGTCGACGCAGGTGATTACGAGATTGGCGTCGTGCTTGATGCGGGCCATATGTGGTCCGATGGCAGCACCGGCGACTTGACGTTCCAGGATTCTATCGCTCCCGCGAAGGTCACGATGCCCACGGCGGCTGCCGATGAGTTCACGTATACCGGTGAGTCTCAGCTGCTCGTAGAAGGCGGAGATGGCTACACCCTCTCTTGCTCCGACGAGCGCGTAACCATCGACGAGAACGGTGATGCGTACGCTACCGAAGTCGGCACGTACGCCATCGAGGCAACGCTGCTGAGCGAGAATTATGTGTGGGATTCTGCGAGCCCCGTCCCCGACCCCTACTTCGTCGAAGTTGAAATTGAGAAGGGTAGCGTTGCTGTTCCTGCCGCTGTCGATGACCTGACGTTCAGCGGCGAACAGCAGGTTGCCATGGAAGGCAATCCCGACGTATACGCGATTACGCTCAGCGACCCCGCAATCGCAGCGGGTGCTTCGATCGATGCGGAAACGGGAGATGTCCTCGCCACGAACGCCGGCACGTATCGCGTGACCGTGCATCTGGTTGACGGCGATCATTACAAGTGGTCGAATGGTGCGACCATCGATCAGGAAGTCGATATCGATCTCGCCAAGAAGCCGATTGATGCCCCTTTGGGTCTGATTGATCTGGAGTACGTCTCCGGTGGACAGCTTGCGCTCGCTGCGAGCGGCGACTACACGTTCACTCCTGGTTCGGGCAATCCGGTAATTACCGAAGAGGGCGTTACGGTTGAGAATGTGGGCACCTACTCGGTTGTCGCTTTGCTGAGCGATTCCTCCAATACCAAATGGTCCGATAACGATAGCCCCATTACGACAAGCACCATCACCGTTTCCCCGAAGGCCATTGATGCTCCAAACGTGGTCGCTGAAGAGCTGATGTACGACCCTGCTGGTCAGACGATAGTCGCCGGTGGCGAAGGATATCAGCTGTCGGTGAATGCGGGCGAGCCTCTTGCTGAAGGCGAAGATGCCATTGGCACTGATGTGGGCACATACACAATTGATGCCTCGCTCGCCTCGGATAACTACCGTTGGAATCTCATTGGCAATCTGGATGGACAGATTCACCTGTCGTGCTACATCAGTCCGCGTAAGGTCATAAAGCCCAAGGCGGTTGAGGGTTTGGTGTACAACCGCGCTGCTCAGACGCTCGTGGCCGGTGGTGCGGGTTATACCTTGGCCGTATATAATGGCGGGCTCCACATGTCGGCGCTGCCCGAGCCTGATGCTGAGTTCCCCGAGGGTACGGATGCCACTGCTATCGATGCTGATGAGTACACTGTCGTTGCTACGCTGGTCGATACTCAGAACTACGTTTGGGTCAATGGCCTGGAGGGCTTGACTTCCGGGTATGACACTGCGCCGCTGTTCTTCGATACCGAAATCGCCCAGGCTTCCATCGCCCAGGCTACGGTGACGGCTTCCGATATGGCGTACACGGGCGCTGCGCTGGAGCCTGCTGCCACGGTGAAGCTTGGTGGCGATACGCTTACATATGGCACCGACTACACGGTGGAGTATTCCAATAATACGCAGGTCGGCACGGGCACCATTACCGTTACCGGCAAGGGCAACTACACGGGCACGGCAACGGGCAAGTTCACCATTGTCGAGACGGTTCCGATGTTCCGTCTGTACAACCCGAACTCCGGCGAGCACTTCTACACGAAGAGCGCGAGCGAGCGCGATAGCCTGAAGAAGGCCGGGTGGAACTTCGAGGGTATTGGTTGGTATAGCCCGTCCACTAGCAAGACCCCGGTGTATCGTTTGTACAACCCCAATGCGGGCGATCATCATTACACCACCAACGCCTCCGAGCGCGACATGCTCAAGAAGGCTGGCTGGAACTACGAGGGCATCGGCTGGTACTCCGATGATGCTCTGGGCGTAACGGTTCTGCGCGAGTACAATCCGAATGCAGTTGCCGGCGCTCATAACTTCACGACGAATGCTTCCGAGCATGCTCAGCTTGTTTCCCTTGGCTGGCACGACGAGGGCATCGCCTGGTACGGTGTTGCCGTGGTTAGCTAGGGAGTCCCTGCGACATACCTACGCTTGGTAGCGTGAAGAGGAAAGGGCCCTTCGGGGCCCTTTCCTTGTGCCGTTAACGGAGGCTAGACTTATCTCCTTTGTGCCTTGGCTTTCGCGCTATCTGCGCTTCGCATCGTGTTCGTGCAGGGGGGGCGCAATGGTCGGATTCTATGCCCGAATGAATTCCTCAATTTCCGCCACGTATTCTTGCGTGTGTGCGGCAACGTAGGCGCAATGCGGATAGCCCTTGCGAATGGCGATGGCTGCGTTTGGCATGCACGTGGCGATGCCTCGCTTTGCTTGGCGGAGCGTGAAGTCTTTGCTGCCGTAATCGAGATGCAGACGCGCTTGCTGGTCGAGCGTGAGATTCTCGAGGGGGTAATTGCAGCAGGCGTGACAGATGGCGTTGATGTCGCTTTCGGTTATGCGCTCGAAGTTCTTGGTCATCATGACGGCGCGTTCGTGTCCGTATTTGCTTTCAAGTCCGCTTGAGGCTTCGGTGGGGTGCTTTGCGAGGTATTTTTTCTTCTTCTTGAACATGGCTTTGGAAGCGAATTCAAAGAGGGGTGCGCTTTCTCGAAATAGCGCTCCATCGAACCAAGCGTGCCGGATGTTGAAATCGCCGTCCAGAAAAAGGCGCCAGCCAATGGCGGAGCCCAACGAGGAACCGTATACCAGCTCGATATCGGTTATGCCCTTATTGATCAGGTAGTGTTTCAACTGGGCATATTCATCGTCGGCGTTGACATACGCGCCGGCATCGCCGTGTCCGCCTTGGTCGGGTGCGATGACATGGTAGGAGTCGTCGAAGTGGGGACTCATCATGCGATAGATGTCGTTGCCAGACATCATCATGGGCGCCATCAGGACGATAGTGGGGTCATTGGGGTTGCCGAATTCGTTTACGAACATGCTTCGAGTCCAATCGGTTTGGTATGTCTAACTCTCTATCTCTCGAGGTTACCCCTAGAAATAGGAACCAATCGGACTCTTTTCCCCGTCAGTCCCAAACGACACCCAAGCATCACACATCGATGAACAAGTTACGGAATCGCTCAGCCCACTTAGGCATGCTTGCAAACTGGTTTGCAAGCATGCGTGCTTCGACCCCTTGCACCGCCACGTGTTCACAGCTCAGAGCGTGGGCTCAACCTCCAGTACTGCATCCATCCCCACCCGCCTTGCAGGGACACTGTGAATTCGATTTCTTGTGACGGCAATCTCGTATTTGATTATGCAATCAGCGTTGTTCGCGCCGGGTGGGGATGGCCCTTCGGGGTACTGTGAAAGCAAAATGAAGCGCTGAGCCCGGGGTAGCCTGCGGAAAGCGGGAGGCGAAGCCTCACGCAAATCCGCAGGCTACCCCGGGCAGCGCAAGTGAAAGCATGAACCAGCGAGCGCACGAGCATGGCTTAAGCCATGCGAGCAGCGGAGCGGGTGCCCTGAAGGGCCAACCCCGCCCGGCGTGGGAGTGGGGAAGGTGTTCGAAAAAAAACAACAGGCCCCGTTCGGGACCTGCAAGATTTTGGATGGCGGAGGAAGTAGGATTCGAACCCACGGAACCTTTCAGCTCAACAGTTTTCAAGACTGCCGCCTTAAACCACTCGGCCATTCCTCCGAATTCGGTGGAGCATGCGCAAACGCGCATACCGCAAGCGCTAGCTTACCATATAATTCAGGCTGTTATGGAAGAACGAGATACCGAATACATGCAGCTTGCCCTTGAGCAGGCTCGATTGGCAGCTCAGGCGGGCGAGGTTCCTATTGGTGCCGTGGTGGTGTACCACCCCATCGACCGCGCCACGCGTAAGCCCCTTGCCGAGCCGCGTGTCATTGCATGTGCGGGCAACCGTCGCGAACGCGATATGGACCCTTCGGGGCATGCGGAATTCCAGGCTATGTTGCAGGCATCGCGCGAATTGCAGGCATGGCGCCTTTCCGATTGCACGGTGTACGTCACGCTCGAACCGTGCATCATGTGCGCGGGCCTCATGCATCAGGCGCGTGTCGCGCGTTGCGTGTATGGTGCAAGCGACCCGAAGGCGGGCGCGCTTGGTACGTTGTATTCCATTAACGAAGACGAGCGCCTGAACCATACGTTCCCCGTTACCGCGGGCGTATGCGAGGAAGAATGCTCTCGTTTGCTGAAAGATTTTTTTGCCGCGCGTCGTTCCGCGCGAAAGGCCGCTAAGCTTCAGGCTTCTGCGCCGCACGACGCCCTGCAGTCCTAGACCATCCACGAACGAAGGAAAAGCGTGAAGACGATCAACCTCATTGCCCCCGCGAAAGTGAATCTGTACCTGGGCATTGGCGAGCGCCAGCCCGATGGGTATCACGATGCCCTTACGGTGATGCACGCCCTTTCGATGCACGACAGCGTTCGCATGACGCATGTCGGGGCGGGCGAGCATGTCACACTGCTGGAGCCGTGCGATGCCGCACAGCCTCTGCGCGAGGTGCATGTCGACGTCGACTCCGGAAGCGGCCTGGTCGTGGAGGCCACCGTGCTCTGGCGCGAGGGCATCGAGCCGCTCGATATTCCCTCGCAGGATAATCTGGCTTGCAAAGCAGTGCATGCGTTGGCAGCGGAGCTCGGTCGCGAAGAGGACGAATGTATTCGCTTGGTTATTGAGAAGCATATTCCGCATCAGACGGGGCTGGGCGGCGGAAGTGCCGATGCAGCTGCTGCTCTGTTGGGTGCTGCGCATCTGTGGGGCATTCCCGCCACGCATGAGGCGGTTGTCCATGTGGCTCAGCAACTTGGCGCCGATGTTCGTTTCTTCCTGCATGGTGCTTGCATGTTGCTCGAGGGTCGCGGCGATGAGCCCGTGGCCGAACTCGCCCCGCGTCGCGATTCCGTGGTTGTCATTCGCCCCGAAGGCGGCGTATCTACGGCGGAGGCATATCGTACGTTCGACGAGAGCCCTGAGTATCCCCAAGCCGAGCAGCTGGAAAGCGTGCGTGCCGCCAAGGAAGCGCAGCAGGTGCCACTGTTCAACAACCTGGAAGCCCCGGCGCAGAAGCTTCTTCCCGAGCTCGAGGAAATCGCAAAGTTTGCTTCCGAAGCCGACGGCGTGAGCGGCGTGCTTCTGTGCGGAAGCGGGTCGGGCACGTTTGCCGTGTGCGAGTCGCACGTGCATGCCGCTGCACTTTCCGCGGCTGCTCAGTCGAAGGGCTACTGGGCACGCACCACGTCGTTTTCGCCCATCCGCGCCGCGCTTCTGCCGCAGCGCTAGCCTGACTATGACATTGTTTCGCCCTGCATGCGCAGCGTTGCGCATGCAGGGCTTTCTCTTTTGGCGCCGTATTCGTCAGCGCTCGTCCCGCAACTTCCTCTTCCTGTAGTTTTCCCAGTTGAGACATGCTAAAATAGCGGCAATGCAATACAAGGGAAAGGCATCTCATGGTGGGAATCGTCGTTTTGGTTATCGTCGTTCTGCTGGTGATCGCGCTCATTGCCCTGTTCAATGGACTGGTAACGAAGCGCAACGCCGTCGATAATGCATGGGCTCAGATCGACGTGCAGCTGCAGCGTCGTCTCGATCTCATCCCCAACCTGGTGGAAACCGTAAAGGGCTACGCCGCTCACGAAAGCAAAACGCTAGAAGCGGTTACCGCCGCGCGTACGGCGTGCATGAACGCCGGCACGCCCGAAGAGAAGATGGAAGCGGGCAATGCGCTCTCCAATACGCTGAAGAGCCTCTTCGCGGTAAGCGAAGCGTACCCCGACCTGAAGGCGAATCAGAATTTCATCTCGCTTCAGAACGAGCTTTCCGAAACGGAAGACAAGATTAGCTACATGCGTCAGAGCTACAACGACACGGTCATGAAGTACAACAACGCCATTCAGACGTTCCCGGGCGTTCTGGTGGCTGGCCCCATGGGCTTCACGAAGCGCGAGAGCTTCGTTGCCGATTCGGGCGCCACTGTTGCTCCGAAGGTTAGCTTCAACTAAGAAGCGGTTTTTGAATTGCGGCCCGTGCGATATGCGCGGGCCGCGTTGTAGAAAGGTGGCGGAATGGTTGCTCGACTATCGCGGATCATTCCGCTGCTCGTCATTCTGGCCCTTGTGGCGGGCGTCGTGTACCTTGTCGCGGCATGGCGCTATTCGCCCAACCGCGCGAAAACCATCCTCATTCGCGTGTTCACGGTGCTCACGGGCGCTATTTCGGGCTTCTTCGTGCTCGCAAGCGCCTATGCTGCCCTCGAGCAGAACTGGACGGCCGTGGAAATCGCCGTCACGTTCTTGCTAGTGGGCCTGCTTGGCCTGGTGGTAACGCGCGTTTGCCGTCGCGTATTCCTGCGTCACCATCCTAACTACCTGGAAGAGGCGGTTCCCACTACGACCGTTTCTTCGGGCGGTTTCCTTCGCGCGCTGATCGAGCGCCTGCTCGGTTCTTTTCTGCGCCGTTAGGGCGCTTGCCCCTGCGCGTTCTTGCTTTCTGCGCATCGCGCGGCCCCGCATGCTGCGCCCCTCGCTTGCCGTGCGTCCCCTTGCGCGGAGCGTCCTTCCGTTCTGGCTTCACGAGGCATTTCGGCTCGAAGCCGATTAGGTCCTCGCGCCCTGCCTTCCTAAGCGCCTCGCGTACGAGCGCGTGATTCTTCGGATTGCGGTATTGGATGAGCGCACGCTGCAGCGCCTTTTCGTGTGGGCTGGTGGCGCAGTAGACGCGCTCCATCGTGCGTGGGTCGATGCCCGTGTAGTAGATGCACGTGGAAACCGTTGAGGGCGTGGGGTAGAAATCGCTTACCTGTTCGGGGTTGAATCCCAGGTCTCGGCAGAATTCGGCCAGTTCGATGGCCTCTTTCAGCGTGCTTCCCGGATGGCTCGACATCAGGTAGGGAAGCACGTACTGCTCCTTGCCGGCTTGCTTGCTCGCGCGGTCGAATTCCTTCACGAATGCCTCGTAGAGCTCGTGGGGCGGTTTGCCCATCACGTTCAGCACCGCCGCGCTCACGTGCTCGGGGGCTAGGCGCAGCTGGCCGCTCGTGTGGTGCGCGGCTAGCTCGCGAATGAACGTGTGGTCGGAATCGAGCATTGCGTAATCGAAGCGGATGCCGCTGCGGATGAACACTTTCTTTACGCCGGGCAGCTCGCGCAATTCGCGCAGTAGCTGCACGTAGTCCTCGTGCGTCACGCGCAGTTGCTTGCAGGGCTTGGGCGAGAGACATCGTCTATTGGTGCAAGCGCCCGCCTTTTCCTGCTTGGCGCATGCGGGGATGCGGAAGTTCGCCGTGGGGCCGCCCACGTCGTGGATGTACCCCTTGAAGTCGGGGTCCTTCGTCATTTCGCGCGCCTCTTCCAGAATCGATTCGTGGCTGCGCGCCTGGATGATGCGCCCTTGGTGGAAGTTGAGCGCGCAGAATGCGCATTCTCCTAGGCAACCGCGGTTGCTCGCGAGCGAGAACTTCACCTCGCGGATGGCGGGAATGCCGCCAGCTGCTTCGTAGCTTGGGTGGTACGTCCGCTCGTAGGGCAGGCGGTACACGGCGTCGAGCTCCGAGGTGGTGAGAGGTAACGCCGGGGCGTTCTGCACCACGTAGACGCCATGGTCGTACGGTTCCACCAGCGTATGCGCCGAATACGGGTTCAAATTGCGGTTCTGCTCGCCGAAGCTGCGAGCGTATTCGCGCTTGTCGGCCAGCATGCTTTCGTAGCTGGGCAGGATGACGGGCTCGTAGAGGTGCTCGATGCTGCGCGTGCGGAACACGGTGCCCGGGATGAACGATAGGTCGTGCACCGAAAGGCCTGAAGCCAGCGCGTCGGCAATCTCCACGACGGAATGCTCGCCCATGCCGTACGAGATGATGTCGGCTCCGGAATCGAGCAGAATCGAGCGCTTCAGCTTGTCCGACCAGTAGTCGTAATGGGCCATGCGACGCAGGCTTGCCTCGATGCCTCCCAGGATGATGGGCGTTTCCTTGAACGTGCGGCGGATGAGGTTGCCGTACACTACGCAGGCGTGGTCGGGGCGCAGGCCCATTTCGCCGCCAGGGGAGTAGAAATCGCTCTTGCGACGGCGCTTCGCTACGGTGTAATGGTTCACCATCGAGTCCATGTTACCTGCGGAAACGATGAAGCCCAGGCGTGGCTCGCCGAATTCGCAGATGCTTTGCGGGTCGCGCCAGTCGGGCTGGCTGATGATGCCCACGCGGTACCCATGCGCTTCCAGCAAGCGCGAGATGATCGCCATGCCAAATGACGGATGGTCCACGTATGCGTCGCCGCATACGTACGCGAAATCCACGGCGTCCCAGCCGCGTTCGCGCATGTCGTCTTTCGTCATTGGTAGGAACATGCTACTCCTTCGTGTCTGTTCGGCGAATGCCACTAGACGTCTCTTTCGCTTTGCTATACTAATGCAGCTCACAGAGATTTGCCGCTGGCGCGGCGATATGCGAAAGGGAAACGTTGGATTTGTCTCTAGCGGCAGTGATTGGCCTTATGGCCACATATCCCGCCCTCGCCATCATTATCGTTCTCGTCATCGGCGTCACGCTCGTTTCGGGCGCTACCGATGCCCCGAACGCTATCGCCACCGCCGTTGCAACCCGCGTTCTCAGCCCTGGTGTTGCCCTCACGCTGGCTGCTGTATTCAACTTCATCGGCCTCATCGGCATGACCTATATCTCCACGGCCGTCGCGCATACCATGTTCTCGATGGTCGACTTCTCAGGCGACACCCATCAGGCCCTCATGGCCCTTATGGCATCAATGATAGGCTCCATTGCCTGGGGCATTTTCTGCTGGTTCTTCGGCATTCCGTGCTCTAAGTCGCACTCCCTCATCGCCGGCATCACCGGTGGCGCCATTGCCGTGAACGGCTGGGCCGGCGTGGTTCCCGCCGAATGGGCGAAGGTCGTCTACGGTCTGCTCTTCTCGCTGTTCGCGGGCTTCTTCCTGGGTTGGCTCAATACGAAGCTGGCCTCCAAGTTCCTTGCGGGCGTCGATCGCGGCCGCGGCAATCGCGTGTGCGACATTCTGCAAGACATCTTCGCGTGCATGCTCGCATTCCTGCATGGCGCGCAAGACGGTCAGAAGTTCATGTCTATCGGCCTTCTGGGCATGGGCATGGCCATGGGCATGGATTCCGCGGCTTCCGACGGCTTTCCGCTGTGGCTTATGATCATCTGCTCGGCGGCTATTTCGCTCGGCACGTTCATTGGCGGCAAGCGCATCATCAAGTCGGTTGCCATGGACATGGTCGCCATGGAAAAGTACCAGGGCGCTGCCGCTTCCGCTTCCACGGTAATCACGCTGTTCATTTCCAGCATCACGGGCATGCCCGTTTCCACGTCGCACTGCTCCACGTCGGCCATCATGGGCGTTGGCGCGGGAAAGAACCTGCGTGGCGTGAACTGGGGCATTGCGCGCAGCATGGTGCTCGCGTGGCTCATTACGTTCCCCGCGTGCGGCATCATCGGCTTTGCCCTCGCGCGCGTCTTCATGCTCTTCTTCTAGCCCGGGCATCCCTCGTGCCCCGCTTTTGGGGTATCCTGATACCAGGGTAATTCGACGAAGGGGGGCAACCATGTCGGATAGCGAAACCGAGCGTTCTAACTCAAACGCTGCGCCGCAGGGGCAGGCTGGCAATCAGGCGCCTTCCGCGCAGAATGCCCAGGCAACCGCACCTACTGCGGTTCCTCCGGGAATAGAGCATCTGGGATATGCCGGAATGGACATTCCCATCTTTCGCCAATCCAGCAACGACCTCTTCGTGGCCTTGCAGCCGCCGGGCGCACAGCCCTACGTCATGGCCCCACACGGCATGCCGCCGCAGCAAATCGTCGATTTCTTCGCAGCTCATGTGCCCGAAATGGAAGACATGCGCGCGAAGATGATAAAGCGGTTCCAGAAAAGCCCCTCGTTGAAGTGCCTCTATCGCACGGGCGACGTGGCCTATGTCATGGGCCGCCCGTTTATGCTGCATGTGAACCCGCTGAAGATGGGCGGCGGAATGAGCGGCAAGCACCGTGCAACGCGTGGACGCGCTACGGTGAAATTCGAAGCAAATACCGACATCAGCAAGCTCACGCTGTTCGTGGTGAACCCGCGCAGCTACGATCAGGTGCGCATCGCGTTTCTGTCGTATGCGAAGCGTGTCATCATGAACAACGCGGTGGGCTTGGTGGGCGCTTGCCTGCAGGGCCTTGTGTCCGAACCTCCTTCCCAGCAGATAGCGGTGCGCATGAAGCCGTTGCGCCATGGCTGGTCGCACTACGAAAACGGCGTGCTCTGGATCTCGGACGAAATCGTTGCCTACCCGGTCGATTGCCTGGTCTGGGCAATATGGACGGGCCTGGCGCCCTTGGCCACGAAGCCGGAAGAGGAGCAGCAAGCGCATCTGGCATCCATGCTTCCTGGTTGGAAGCGCGCAAGCGAAATCCTGGCTAATCGCGAACAGCCCTTCAGCAATCAGTAGCCAATCCCGTTTTCTCTCTGTCGCCTGAGAAACGGCGCACGCATCTCCTCGTGCGTGGGGGATAATACGCCGGTGCAAGGAGGCAGGCAGTGCGGAAGGAATAGCGTGGGACTCATCGAGATTGCCCTGATTGGCGTGGGATTGTCTATGGATGCATTCGCGGTAGCGGTGTGCAAGGGGCTTTCTATGAAGCGCGTCAACATGCGGCACGCTCTTATTATCGCGCTGTTCTTCGGCGGCTTTCAGGCTCTTATGCCCCTGGTGGGTTGGGCACTGGGCACGCAGTTTGCCGCACTTGTCGAACCGGTCGACCATTGGATTGCGTTCGTTTTGCTCGCGTTCGTAGGCGGCAAGATGCTGTGGGATGCCGCGCATGACGATGGGGAAGAGTGCTGCGGCGAATTTCGCCTCAACATCCCCGAGCTGTTCATGCTTGCCGTGGCCACGTCCATAGATGCGCTTGCCGTGGGCGTCACGTTCGCGTTTCTTTCCGTGGGCATCGTGCCCGCCATTATCGTTATCGGCTGCGTTACCTTCGTCCTTTCGCTGGTGGGCGTGCTTGTGGGAAATCGCTTCGGCGCACGTTACGAGCGACCTTCCACCATCGTGGGCGGGGTCGTGCTGATACTCATCGGATGCAAGATTCTGCTTGAACACCTTGACCTTTTGGTGATATAGCGTACTCTTGTGAATTCATAGCGTAGTTCTGCGAATAAGGTGGTAGGCATGTCGACTCATTTTCGCTTTGCCGAGGAAAAGGATGCAGGCAAGGTCCTGTATTTCATACAGCGCTTCGCCGACTTTCAGAAGTCGGGTGATTCCGTCGTTGCCACCGAAGAACTTCTTCGCACTTGGATGTTCCAGAACAAGGCCGCCGAGGCGTTCTTCGCCATGGAGGGCGACGAGGAAATTGGCTTCGTTCTCTTCAATCACGGCTTCTCCGCTCATAAGGGCCGCCCTTCCATCTACCTGGAGTGCATTTACGTGCTTCCCGAATACCGCGGCATGGGCGTGGGCACCGAGCTCATGCACGAGCTTTCCCGCATCGCCCGCGAGCGCGACTACGTGCGCGTGGAAGGCTGCGCCCCCGACTGGAATCCGCTGTCGGGTCGTTTCTACAATAGCCTGGGCGCCGAAGAGCTGAACGGCTGGACGCTCTATCGCATCCAGGGCGACGCATTGAACCAGCTCTAACGCACTTTTTGTGTATGCGCCGCGGGCCCCATCCGTTCGCCCGCCAATAGCATCCGCTTAGCATTTTTCCATCGTCTCCGTGTGCTATCATGGGCGGGTTGTTAACTGTTCTCGATTCTTAGGAGACGAACATGAGCATCATCATCGATGCATACGGTCGCGAGGTTCTCGACTCGCGCGGCAATCCCACGGTTGAAGTCGAAATCCTCCTGGAAGACGGCTCTATGGGTCGCGCAATGGTTCCTTCGGGAGCTTCCACCGGCCAGTTCGAAGCGGTCGAGCTGCGCGATGGCGACAAGGATCGCTATCTGGGCAAGGGCGTGCTCACGGCCGTAGACCACGTGAACACCGAAATCGCCGATCTGCTGGTGGGCGCCGAAGCCACCGACCAGCGCGCTATCGACGAAGCCATGATTGAACTCGACGGCACCAACAACAAGGGCCGTTTTGGCGCTAACGCCATCCTGGGTGCTTCCCTGGCGTGCGCTCGTGCAGCCGCCGAAAGCGCCGAGCTGCCGCTGTACAAGTACGTTGGCGGCGTTCACGCTCACACGCTTCCCACCCCCATGATGAACATCCTCAACGGCGGCGTTCACGCCGACAACAACGTTGACTTCCAGGAGTTCATGATCATGCCCGTGGGCGCTTCCAGCTTCGCTGAAGCCCTGCGTTGGTGTGCTGAAATCTACCACACGCTCAAGAAGGTCCTGCACGAGGCTGGCCTCGGCGGCGGCGTGGGCGACGAGGGTGGCTTTGCCCCCAACTTCACCACGAACGAAGAGCCCCTGCAGTACATCGTGAAGGCTTGCGAAGCTGCTGGCTACAAGCCTGGCAGCGAAATCATGTTCGCCATGGACCCTGCTTCCAGCGAGTTCTACGACGCCGAAAAGCAGAAGTACGTGCTGGCTGGCGAAGGCCGCGAGCTCACCAGCGCCGAAATGGTCGACTACTGGGAAGCCCTCGTTCAGAAGTACCCCATCATCTCCATCGAAGACGGCATGGCCGAGGAAGACTGGGATGGTTGGAAGATGCTCACCGAGCGCATCGGCAAGAAGGTCCAGCTCGTTGGCGACGACCTGTTCGTAACCAATTCCGAGCGTCTGGCCAAGGGCATCGAGCTGGGTTGCGCTAACGCCATCCTCATCAAGGTGAACCAGATTGGCAGCCTCACCGAAACGATGGAAGCCATCGAAATGGCCAAGGAAGCCGGCTACGCTTGCGTCATGAGCCACCGCTCCGGCGAAACGGAAGACACCACCATCGCCGACCTGTCCGTTGCCTGCAACACCGGTCAGATCAAGACGGGCGCTCCCTGCCGCAGCGACCGCGTTGCCAAGTACAACCAGCTTCTCCGCATCGAAGAGCAGCTCGACACGCAGGCTCGCTACGCTGGCATCAACGCGTTCTACAACATCGAGCGCTAGTTCGCATGCATCATGCTCTTGCGCGGTAGCTTCGCGCAAGATTGTGCAGCCCTGATATACTGAGCACCCCAGCGGCATTGCGTCGCTGGGGTGCTTTGCGTTATGCAATGGCGCGCCACGCGTGGTTGGCGCGCTTGCTCATGGGGCTGTAGGGCCTGATAGGAAGTGAGAATACCAATGGAAGAAGCCGATCGCTCGGGTTCGTTGGGGAAGCTGGCCGACCGCCTGTGGAATAACCCCGACACAACCGAAGACGATATCCTCGATGCTTTTCTTGGCTGGTGCGCCGAGGGCGATCTTGAGCTGTGGCCCCACCAGGAAGAGGCCGTGCTGTCTCTGGCTGCCGGCGATCACGTTATCCTGGGTACGCCCACAGGTAGTGGCAAGTCGATGGTGGCGCTCTTCCAGCATTTTCTTGCATTGGCACGCGATGAGCGCAGCTATTACACCGCGCCCATTAAGGCTCTGGTGAGCGAGAAGTTCTTTAACCTAGTTCAATACTTCGGGCGCGATTACGTGGGCATGATCACGGGTGATGTGCGCATTAACACGGAAGCGCCTATCGTCTGCTGCACGCAGGAGATTCTGGCAAATGACGCGTTGCGTCTTGGCCCCGATGCCGACATCGCGCGCGTTGCTGCCGACGAGTTCCACTTCTTCGCCGATCCCGACCGCGGTTGGGCGTGGCAAGTGCCGCTCCTGGTTCTGCCGAACACGCAGTTCCTGCTGATGAGCGCTACATTGGGCGATACTTCGCACATTCGCGGTGCGCTCGAGGCGCATCATACGCGTGCGGTGAGCTCGGTGGTAAATGCCGAACGTCCCATCCCTCTAGCCTACGAATATGTCGATACCTCGCTGGAAGGAACTGTCGAGATCGCAATGCGCGAAGGCAAGACGCCGCTGTACATCGTTCATTTTTCGCAGGATGCTGCGCTTTCCAGCGCACAGGCGCTTGCTTCCATGGGCTTCACGAGCAAGGAACAGCGTGCTGCCATTCGCGAGGCGTCGAAGGGCACGCGCTTCAGCACGGCGTTTGGCAAAACGCTCAAGCGCTTGCTCGATTGCGGTGTGGGCGTGCACCATGCGGGCATGCTCCCGCGCTATCGCCTTCTTGTGGAAAAGCTCGCTCAGCAGGGGCTTCTTCCCATCATCTGCGGAACCGACACGCTGGGCGTGGGTATTAACGTGCCCATTCATACCGTCGTGCTCACGCAGCTCACCAAGTTCGACGGCCATCGCATGCGCCGTCTTCGCGCGCGCGAGTTTCACCAGATTGCTGGGCGCGCCGGTCGTTCCGGTTTCGATACCGAAGGACTTACCATTGCGCTTGCCCCCGAGCATGAGATCGAGAACGCGCGCGCGATGGCCAAGGCGGGTAACGACGAGAAGAAGCGCCGCAAGATCAAGAAGAAGCAACCGCCCGAGGGCTTTGTGAACTGGAATAAGGGTACGTTCGAAAAGCTCATTGCGGCGCAGCCCGAGCCCTTGGCACCGCGTTTGCGCATCACGCATTCCATCGTGCTGGCCGAGGTCATGCAAGGTGGCGATGCGTGGGCGCGCGTTGCGAAGCTCGTGGACGATTCGCTGCAAACGCCGCAGGAAAAGGCAGATCTCATGACGCGTGCGGGTGAAATCTTCGCGACGTTGCAGGCTGCGGGCGTTGTGGAATGCATCGAGGCAGAAGATGGCTCCTCCGATTGGCGCACGACCATCGACTTGCCCGACGATTTCGCGCTCGATCAGCCCCTCTCCCCGTTCTTGCTGGCAGCGCTCGAATTGCTTGATCCCGAGGACCCCGCCTATGCGCTCGACGTTATCTCGATGGTGGAAGCCACCTTGGAGAATCCGCGTCAGGTGCTTCGCGCCCAGGAACGTCGCGCGCGCGATAAGGCGATGGCCGCCATGAAGGCGGAGGGAATCGAATACGAAGAGCGATTGGAACGTATTGCCGAGGTCACGTATCCGAAGCCGCTCGAGGAACTGCTCGATGCCGCATATACGCGGTACTGCGAGGATGTGCCCTGGGCGCGCGATTTCCCGCTGTCTCCCAAATCCATCCTGCGTGACATGGTGGAATCGGCGGCAAATTTCAAGGGCTATATCTCGGGCCTGGGCATCGCGCGCAGCGAGGGCCTGCTTCTGCGCTATCTTTCCGACGCGTATCGCGTGCTCGCGCGCACGCTTCCTGCCGACAAGCTGAACGACCAGCTCGTGGACATCATTAGCTGGCTCGGCTTCATGGTACGTTCCATTGACAGCAGCCTGATGGACGAATGGGAAGCCGCGGGCACGCTCGATGGGGAAGAGATTGGCGCTCCCCAGGCGCTCGATGCCGTGGTGGGCGACCGGCGTGCAGTTACGCTGCTCGTACGCAATGCGCTCTTCATGCGCGTGCGTCTTGCCAGCGAGCAACGCGTGAAGGACCTGGGGGCCATCGATGGTGATTGGGGCTATTCCGCGCGTGCCTGGCAGCAGGCGCTCGATGCGTATTTCGAGCAGCATGAGGAAATCCTGCTCGACGGCGATGCGCGCAGCGTTTCCTATTTCCAGCTCGACGATACCGACGAGCTGGCGGAACGCGTGTGGCATATGCGCCAGACCTTCCGCGACGAAGACGATGATCGCGATTTCGCCATTTGGTGCGATGTCGACTTGGATGCAACGCAGGAATCGGGCGAGGCGTCTTTCAAGAACTACCGCGTCGGCTTTATCGACGAGCTCATGGATTAGGCGTGTCTACGCATGCGTGGAGCAATTGTGCCGAATATAACGCATGCGTGACAGAGATGCCTATTTCTCGTGACCTAGGCCATTTGGGCAGGCATAATCTACACAGACATGAGGGCAGCGCAAAGCTGCCTTTTTTATTTTCGCCATGCGGCACTTTGTTGGGGTTGTGGAAAGGAATATGCGTATGGGACTAACTCATAAACAGAAAATGATGGTTGCGGTTCTGCTGTCGGGAACGCTGTTGGCGGTGCTCAATATGACGCTCCTGTCTCCGGCGCTTCCTCATATCATGACCGATATGCAGGTTGACGCCACCACGGTTCAGTGGCTCACCAGTGGCTATGCGCTCGTCGAGGCATGCGTTATCCCGTTGAACGCCTTCCTCGTGGGGCGCATATCTACGAGGAAGCTCTTCATCGGCGGCATTGGCTGGTTTGCGGTGGGAAGCCTTATGGCTGCGCTCGCGCCCTCGTTCCCGTTCTTGCTGCTTGGCCGTATGCTGCAGGCCATGGCAACCGGTATCGTCATGCCGATGGTATTCACGCTCATTCTGCTTGTTTTCCCGCGCGAACGACGTGGAAGCGCCATGGGCATCATCGGTCTTATCGTCGCGTTTGCTCCGGCCATCGGCCCGTCTCTTTCCGGCGTGCTGGTTGATAACGTGGGCTGGCGCACCCTCTTCATCATCGTTACGGTGCTTGCCGTAATCGTCGTTGTCTTCGCGTGCTTTACGCTCGAGAACAGCGGCAAGTTCGAGCGTGCTCCCTTCGATCTGCCCTCGGTGCTTCTTATGGCATCTGGCATGGTGGCGCTCCTGTACGGTCTCTCTTCGTTCAGCAGCAGCGATACCCTGCTAATCACGGGTGCTCTCATTGTTGTGGGCGTGGCATTGCTCGCGCTTTTCGTGCGCAGACAGATGCGTCTCGACGTGCCCATGTTGCGCGTGCAGGTGCTCAAGTCGCGTAAGTTCCGTACCGTCGTGCTTCTTATCGCTATGCTCCAGGCGTCGTTGGTGGGCGGCGAAGTGATCATACCTATATATGTGCAGCAGGTTCTGGGCGGTACGGCCACCATCTCGGGCGTCATTATGCTTCCGGGCGCCATCCTGGGTGCGCTGTGCGGCCTTATCGCCGGTCGCCTGTTCGACCGCTTCGGTGTGCGACGCGTGGTAATACCTGGTGCGATCGTTATCGCTGCAGCGGGCTTCATGTACACCACCTACGCTATGGATACGACGTTCGTCGTGGTGTGCCTTGCCTATACCTGCATGTCCATCGGCATCCAGTTCCTCATCACGCCGCTGAATACCTGGGGCGTGAACTCGCTCGAGAATTCTGTTATCCAGCACGGCAATTCGCTTTCCTCCACCACTAACCAGGTGGGAGCTTCGTTCGGCACGGCCCTCATCGTCAGTCTCACTGGCGTGGGTTCGGCCATGGCTCCCGCAGGTTCGAGCGCGCTTGAGGCGGTATATGCGGGCGAGCATTTGGGCTTCGTGGGCATGTGCGTGATGCTGTGCCTCGTCGCTCTGTCGATTCTCGTGCTCGTGCGCGATCGCGCGGAAGAAAAGCCCGCTGAAGTGCCCACGCGTGTGGGCGACGTTCCTGGCGTCGATCGCCCCTGGCTTGTTTCCGATGTCATGAACACCGGATCGAGCTTCTTGCCGCAGAGCGCTACGGTGAAAGACGCTATTGCCGAAATGGCGCGCACCGAAACGAGCGGCCTGCCCATTGTCGACGAGGACAATAAGGTAGTGGGTTTCCTATCTGACGGCGACGTGCTTGCGTACCTTGCCAAGCAGAGCGGTTTCTATACCGATGGCACCAATTACTTCCATCTCGTCGAGTCGCAGGAGTTCCTCGACCGATTCCGCGACTTGCTCGATCTCGACGTCATGCGTATCGCCACCAAGCACGTTATCAGCGTGCATGATGGGGAAGAGGTTGAAGTGGCGTACAAGATGCTCTCCGAGAAGCGCATCAAGAAGCTTCCCGTCGTGCATGATGGCCGACTGGTGGGTGCCATCTCGCGACGCAACATCATCAGCGTGTTGATGTCCATCCTCACGAGTCAGGCGGAAGCGCCTGGGAAGGGCGAACTTCCCGCTTCCGAATCCGCTCGCGCGTAACGCGTTCCCTCTGGGCCGCTTGGAGTAACTTCCGGGCGGCCCTTTTCGTTATGGCTATCACTATATGTAGGTAGTTGCGCACGTTGTTCGTATGCCGGTCGGTTCCTGCGTTTGAGTAAAGACGTGCGTTTATGCAAAAAGCGACTCACATGTTTGCGGTGGAAAAGGGGCCTTTTCGCACGTGAATTCGTGGGTCGTTTGCTATATCAAAAGGCCCTTTCATGGGGTGTACACAAAACAGCGCCGCAGGTCAAAAGGCTGTTTCCCCAGTAAAACCAATGCCACGCCCCCGGGTGTTTGTGCACGCTTCGTGTACCTGAAAATAAGGCTTGCATCTGGGTGGCGGTATCCGTAATATATCAACTCGCCGCTTCGAACGGAACACTTCGAACGGCAGGCGGCGAGAGCCGCACGGAGGACCTTGAAAACCGGATACTGCGATAGGAAGAATCAAGCTAGCGAGCATGTTCGCCTCCAATGGGGAGGCGAGCTCGAATTCAATTCTTAACTTTAGAATCCATCAGGATTCGCACACAAGATCCGACTCACACGGAGACTTGACCCGGGCATCCGCCCGGTTCTTTCAACGGAGAGTTTGATCCTGGCTCAGGATGAACGCTGGCGGCGTGCCTAACACATGCAAGTCGAACGAATAACCCGCCTTCGGGCGGTCATAGAGTGGCGAACGGGTGAGTAACACGTGACCAACCTTCCCCCCGCATGGGGATAACCGGGCGAAAGCCCGGCTAATACCCAATACTCCGGGCCCTCCGCATGGAGGGGCCGGGAAAGCCCAGGCGGCGGGGGATGGGGTCGCGGCCCATTAGGTAGACGGCGGGGTAACGGCCCACCGTGCCCGCGATGGGTAGCCGGACTGAGAGGTCGATCGGCCACATTGGGACTGAGATACGGCCCAGACTCCTACGGGAGGCAGCAGTGGGGAATTTTGCGCAATGGGGGAAACCCTGACGCAGCAACGCCGCGTGCGGGATGAA